>JANMZR010000427.1:0-11276 GCA_031383555.1 Cytophagaceae bacterium
ATTTTTGGCCATTCCACAGTTATCCCACATTATTTTACCTAACTTTTTGTGGAAATAATCTACAGATTTAGAGCCTTTTATGTTGATTAAAGTATTTAATTTTTCTTGCACTAATTTTTCAGCCTCCACAAATTCTGGAACATCCGTTGGAATTGGCTTTGTACGAATATCTGACGAAAGGTAGGCGCCAATTGTATAAGGAATCACAAAATAACCATCAGCTAAACCTTGCATTAAAGCTGAGGCACCCAATCTATTGGCACCGTGGTCAGAGAAATTGGCCTCACCCAATGCATATAGGCCTGGTATTGAGGTCATTAAATTATAGTCAACCCAAAGGCCTCCCATTGTATAATGCACAGCGGGGTATATTCTCATAGGAAGTTGATAAGGATCTTCACCAGTAATTTGCTTGTACATGTCAAATAAATTACCATATTTTTCTTTAACCACCTCTTTACCTAGTTCTTTTATTTCTTGGTCCGAGGCATTGTGTATATTCTTTTTGTTTACTTCAGCTTTACCGTAACGAAGTATAGCATCTGAAAAATCTAAATAAACTGCCATTTTTGAAGTACCTACTCCATACCCTTCATCGCAACGCTCTTTAGCCGCACGAGAAGCGATGTCACGAGGTACTAAATTACCGAAAGCGGGGTAACGGCGCTCCAAATAATAATCACGCTCATCTTCAGGAATATCGTTACCGAGTCTAGTATCATTGATTTTTTTGGGGACCCAAATTCTTCCATCATTTCGCAATGATTCAGACATTAAAGTCAATTTCGACTGATGCTCGCCAGAAACAGGAATACAAGTGGGGTGAATTTGAGTATAACACGGATTTCCAAAAAATGCACCCTGTTTATGTGCTTTCCAGGCAGCAGTAACATTGGAACCCATGGCATTGGTACTCAGGTAAAAAACGTTGCCATAACCACCAGTACACAATAAAACTGCATGACCAAAATGTCGCTCAAGCTTGCCTGTTACTAAATCTCTAGCGATTATTCCTCTAGCCTTTCCATCTATTTTTACTACTTCCATCATCTCATGACGGGTGTACATTTCAATAGTACCTAATCCAATTTGACGTTGTAATGCCGAGTAAGCTCCTAATAATAATTGTTGCCCAGTTTGCCCCGCTGCGTAAAAAGTGCGCTGCACCTGAGTTCCTCCGAATGAACGATTGGAAAGTAAGCCACCATATTCACGTGCAAAAGGTACACCTTGCGCTACACATTGGTCAATTATACTTCCAGAAACTTCAGCAAGTCGGTGCACATTGCCTTCTCTTGCTCTATAATCGCCTCCTTTTATGGTATCATAAAACAAGCGATATACAGAATCGCCATCATTTTGATAATTTTTTGATGCATTGATGCCACCTTGAGCTGCAATTGAATGGGCTCTACGAGGTGAGTCTTGATAACAAAACGCTTTCACTTTATAACCCATTTCAGCCAATGAAGCTGCTGCGGAAGCACCTGCAAGGCCAGTTCCTACCACAATAATTTCAATATTTCGTTTATTGGCAGGATTTACCAGTGGAACTGAAGCCTTGTATTTAGTCCACTTTTTGTCAATTTCGCCCGCAGGTATTTTTGAATCTAACATAAAAACTAGTTGTGAGTTATGTGTTGTAAGTTTTGAATACATATATTTCAAAACTCAAATTATTTTTAATATTTTTTCTATTTAATAAACAAATCAATTATTATTTAATCCAACCCAAATACATTGAAACTGGCATTAAAGCAAATATTAAGGGTATTAAAATAGAAAACCCAAAACCAATAGATTTTATCAAAGGCAAATATTTTGGATGATTAAAACCCAATGTTTGGAATGCACTTTGAAAGCCGTGTAATAAATGATACGCCAATGAAATACAACCTAATACATAAACAATTACAATCCATAAATGTTGGAAAACTTCCTTCATTTCTCCAAATAAAGTTTCTTTACCACTTGTTATCTCATCCGTAAGCCTACTTACTACCCAAAAGTGACGTAAATGCAAAATCAAGAAAATCAATAAAAGTGTTCCTAATAGGCCCATCGATCTTGAATACCAGGGACTAGTTTCACTTGAAACCATTGCATAGCCAACTGGCCGTTTTTTATTATTCTGTGACCAAAGTACTAAGCCATCGACTATGTGTAGCAATAAACCAACAAAAAGCCCAATTTCGGCAGTACGAATGAAAAAATTTGAGCCCATAAATTCGGCAGCATGCTCAAAAGTGACACCACCATCATTTAAAAAAATAGTTGCATTAATGCCACAATGGACCATTAAAAATGAAATAAGAAAAAGACCAGTAAGCCCCATAATGAGCTTTTTGCCTAAAGTACTTGTTAGTGATTTTGTGAGCCAAGACATGCGATTTCGGATTTTGTATTTCGGATTACGGAATTTCTTATTCCGCACATTTTTTTATTCATCAAATAATATTCAAAACTACATACCAAAGTGGTTTAATGCAATTAAAATATAACTTTTGATAACAATATTGATAATTTCGATATTATTTATAAATAAGTTTATATTTTTAGAAGAATATAATAGAGCAAAAATAAATTATTGTGATGAATTGGTAACTTTGTGAAAATACAAAAAAATCGTGTTTCGAATAGAATTTATTTGAAACAAGGTCGTTTTATTTAAAAATCTAATTCGGAGAATAAAATAATTTTCCAAAACATTAAAAAAACAAGTCTAGTTTTATTCATGTTTTGAATGAAATAACTAATAAAATTGTGCGTAATTGCTACCAAAACTTGTATATGAAAAACAAAATATATTATCTTTTTCTGAATCTTTTCTTTTTTCTCTTATTTCTTTCTTCAGATTTATTTGCTACCCACCTCAGAGGAGGTGAAATTACCTTAAAAAGAAAATCTGAAAATGCATTAACCTATACTATAACTATAACAACCTATACGGATGCAATTGGTGGCATTGGTGCTAACAACAACCAAAATAAGCTTGACAATAATGGACTAAAAATATACAATAATGGCGTTTTGGTTGCAGAAATGGAGCCAGTTAGAATTAGCAGATCAAACTTAAATAGAGAAACTGAGAAAAATGTATATTCAATTGACTATACATTTCGAGCCAATGGAACCTATCTTATTGGCGCAAATATTCGTAATAGAAATGAGGGAGTAATAAATATGAAAGAGTCAGTACAAACTAGCTTTTATATTGAAACTTTGGTCGTAATTAACTCTGAATTAGGCCTTAATGGAACTCCCCTTTTATTGAACCCAGCAGTTGACTTTACAGCGGCAATTGGACAAAGATTTATTCATAACTCCAACGCTTATGATGCTGAAGGAGATAGTTTGGCTTATCGATTGATTATTCCACGACAAATTCCTGATAATTCGGCTACACCTAAACAAGTAACCGACTATCGTGACCCTACACAAGCACCAGCTGGCGGAAAAGATGAATTAGGACTGAAAACAGCTACTTTTAGAATAGATAGCCTTACAGGAGACCTTGTATGGGATGCGCCCGCAGCCAAAGGCCAATATAATGTAGCCTTTGAAATATTAGAATACAGGAATGGTGTATTGATATCGATAACCGTTCGTGACATGCAAATAATAGTTAAAGAAGGAGTAAATAAAAGACCAATTTTGGAGCTTCCTGATGAGATATGTATACAGGCAGGCGAAAGAGTGAATGTAATTATTAAAGCTAGTGATAAGGAAAACCATCCGATTGTAATTACTTCAGTAGGTCCTGTTTATAAAAACACTGACCCTCCTGTAAATAATATACCGCCCATTCAGTTCATTGCAACGCCTTACGCAACATTTACTTCAAGTAGCACACCAAAGGTAAATGCAACAGGTACATTCGATTGGCAAACTTCATGTGACCATATTCGAGCCAAAGCCTATGAGGTATTATTTAAAGTAGAGGATAGCCCTGGTGGCACTGAACCAAAACTTACTGACTCGAAAACTTGGCGCATTAGAATAGTGGCACCATCAATTTTAGGATTTGTTGGAAAACCAAAAGGCTCTGGAGCGGTTGAACTTAGTTGGACAAAATATAACTGTGCATTGCCTGGCGCCGAAATACTTGTTTATCGTAAAGTTGGTTGTACCCCCTTCGTAGCCAATTCTTGTTTTGGAGGTATTCCCTTAAATTTAGGATATACATTAATAGATACGATTCCTATTGAAACTACCTCATATGTTGATAAAGGCCTCAGCAACAACGTATTGTATAGCTATAGATTGGTGGTAAGATTTGCTGAAGCTACAGGTGGTGGTGAAGGAATAGTTTCCAAAGAAGTCTGTTTAGATGTACCCCTTCAAATGCCTGTTATTACCAATGTTTCAATAGAAAAAACTAGTAAAACTAATGGTGAGGTTTTTGTAAAATGGACAAGACCTTTAGGCTTTTTACCAGATGGTGTAGTAGGGCCTTACCAATACAGAGTGAATAGAGCAGAAGGTAATGGCTCTTTCACTCCCATCAAATCAATAAATACCGATATAGTTTCCAGTAACGCCGACACTCTTTTTACGGATACAGGTGTAAATACTTCAGATAAAGTATATAATTACAATATCGAATTATGGTATACTAAAAACGGAGTATTCACTTTGCTGGATGGCACTTTACCGGCAGCCACAGTGAGGCTAACCCCGATACCATCTGATAAAGCTATTATTTTGAAGTGGGTTGCAAATGTACCTTGGAGTAATGACAATCAAAAGCATGTAGTTTACAGAGAAACCACACCTGGTATTTTCAATATTATTGCAGAAGTGTTGGTGTCAGATGCAAAATCATATACTTATACCGATAATGGTCAGGATACTTATGCTGCAGATGGAGTAAATAATTTGGTTTTGGATACAGAAACTAGTTATTGTTATAAAGTATTAACGGTTGGTGCCTACAACAATATTAAGGCGATAAGCCAACTATTACTTAACAATTCACAAATAATTTGTGCATCGGCAAAAAATTTCGTAAAACCTTGCCCACCAGTACTTAAAGTGAATGAACTAAAATGCGAGGAGTTAAAAACTATTTCTTGTAATTCAATAAATTTTGAAAATATATTAAGCTGGACAACCGCACAAGGCAGTAATTGTGACACAACATACCGAGGCTTCCATGTTTACTACGCCCGCTATGAAGGTGATGCATTAGTTAAAGTTGCTTCTTTAATGGATGGCAGTTTAAGGAAGTTTTCTCATACTGGCATATCCTCATTTGCGGGGTGTTATTATATTACTGCAATCAATAAATTTGGTAATGAGAGTGACCCAAGCAACAAAGTTTGTAAAGATAATTGCACGGATTTTCTACAATTTCCAAATGTAATTACACCCAATAACGATGGTAAAAACGATGATTTTCAGCCTATGTATTGTGCTCTTTTTGTAAAAAGTATAAGCTATAGCGTAGTTAACCGAAATGGTGCAGCTGTATTCAAAAGCCAAAGTACTGACCCTTTAATAAAATGGCCGGGTGTAAATAACGAGGGTGTTGAGCTTCCAGTTGGTATTTATTATTATCAAGCAGAAGTAACATTTGACCGCTTACAAAAGAACCCGCCAAAGCAAAAAGTAAAAGGTTGGGTGGAGATAATAAGATAAGTTTGGGGCGGATTTTGGGAGTTTATTTTTGTAAGAACACGCCTAAAAGTGTGTTCCTACAAAAACCTGTCCTTTTCCGACACAGTTGCAATGCGACAGGTTTCTTTTTTTCCAAAAAAACGGTAACGATTTTTAGATACAAAATCGTAGATTATATTTAAAAAACTAATAGGAAATATTTGAAAAACACTCAAATAAGACCAAGGTTTTTTCAAAAATGGGGCTAATTGCAAGCTGCCCTCAGATTTTTCAAACAAGTTCCCTTTGTAAATTACATAGGAAGTTTCAAGTTTTTCAACATTTATACCATAGCTTTTAAGTAATATTTGAGCAGGAGGCGATTGGATAGAACCAAATATTATATCAGGAGATTTTTCATGCTTTAAAATAAAATCAACTGCACCATTACAAAGATTACAATATCCGTCAAAGAGAAAGATTGGATTATTCTTATACTCGAAATTTTCAATTTCACTCATACAATAATTAAAAGACCAAAACTTCCTGAAACTCAAAACTAACAAACTTTTTTGACCTATTTATCTCCCAAAATAATAGGGGTATTTCCTTTGCCACCTAAAATAATAACTTTAGCATTAGGTGAAAGTGCAAGCTCTTTTTGTGCCTTTATTTGTTCATATTGAAGCTGCTTATCGCTTAGACCAGTCGACAGTATTTTTTGATAATCGGCAATACCTTGTGCCTCAACACGCTTACGCTCAGCTTCTTGCTTTTCTTTTTGCAATACAAACTGCATTTTTTGGGCGTCTTGCTCTGCATTTATTTTTGACTCAATTGTAGTTTTTACTGACTGCGGCAACATAATATTTCTTATCAAAAGTTGCTCCAAAACAAGTCCTCTTTTCCCAAAATCAGCTTCAATAGTTTTGAATATCCTTTGTTGAAATTCTTCTCTTTTTGTTGAGTATAGTGCTACTGCATCATAAAAAACAGCATTGTCTCTAATTCTTGTTCTTGTAACAGGCCTTACAATTTTATCGGTATAGTCGGCACCAATTTTTCTTAAAATATCAGGTGCTTTTAAGGGATCAACTTTAAAGAGTACAGTAAGGTCAATTACCACCTCTAGTCCATCGGCAGTAAGCACTCTGATGGCGTCATCACCTAATTTGTCGCCTTCGTCGTGGACCGCTGACATTGTATAATTTAATGTTTTCACATCAATTTTTGTAACATTTACCAAAGGATTCACAAAATTAAGTCCACTTGTGAGTACTTCATCTTGTATTTTCCCAAACAGAGATTTTACACCAACTTGGCCAGCATCTATCTGCCGGATACTCGATGTAAGTATACCAATTATTGCAATGGCAAGTCCTGCAATTTTAACTGGCCTTGAATAACGGCTAAATACCAATGAAGGTGTGTTTATGGCAAATCCTATTAATAATACGATAACACCAATTACAATGAAAAACATATTTTTTGTGTTTAGTTAGAAAAAAATCGATACAAATTTTAACGGTAAAATATTAAATTATTCGGTTATATGAAGAATGGTAATTTCATTGATAAATTAGGTTAAATAGCTTTTTAAGAAAAAATATTTTCCAGCAACGAATTTATCCACTTATTGGAATATTGACGATGGTATTGTCCCATTTTATAAGCATTTCACTTCCGCTTTCCACATCTGTAAAATCAATAATTAACATTTCTAGAGGTACATCAAGTTTTTTAGACTTAGCAGTTACCCTCAATACATCCCGCCTTTCATCATATTCAGTACCCCATTGGCCTGTTTCACTGTTAATCACAACCATCCAATCGGTTGGTCCGGGTATCGTCCAAAGCGTATATGTGCCAGCTTTAAGCTTTTTACCAGCAAAATTTACATCTTTTGTAAAACGAATTATAGTAGCCTCATTGGCTCCTGTTCGCCAAATTTTACCATATGGAACAAGACCTCCGAAAATTTCCCTGCCTTTTTTATAGGGCCTGCAATATTCAACGGTCATTTCTATACCGTTTTTTTCATGATGAGCAGTTGAAGAAGGGCTATGTGATTTGGTCAAAAACCGGTTACCAACAAAATATATAGCCACAATAGCGGCAATAATCAAGATAATTTTTAAATATCTCATGAAAGTTCTTTGGTTTTTGATTTACAAAATTTTGAATACCAAAGTTAGTTGAAATCCATAATATTTTTGCCAAAACACTTATTTTTAAGGATATTTGCCTAAATATTCAAATACTATCTAATGCCAGATTCAAATCTGATCAGTTTAATATTGTTTTTCCCATTTTTAGCTTTTGTAGTTTGTCAATTTTTTGGTAAGAAAAATCAAAATTTTGCAGGTTACTTTTTTTGTTTATTTGTTCTAATATCGTTGCTATTGAGTTTTTTGTTGTTTACCAATAATTATGAAATTCCTCAAAAGTCATTAAACTATCAATGGTTCAAAGTTTCGAATTATGAACTTAACCTTTCATTTTTATTAGATAAATATACATACAAGATGCTAATTCTTGTAAATTTTATAAGCCTTATGGTTGGTATTTTTTCCATCGCCTATTTGGAACATGACAACAAAAAACATAGGTATTTTGGGTTTATAGGCCTATTTCTATTTGCGATGATAGGTATAGTCATCTCTGGAAACCTATTCCAAATGTATTTTTTTTGGGAGTTGGTTGGCTTTAGCTCGTATTTATTGATTGGCTTTTGGTTTACAAAACCAGAAGCAATTGAAGCCTCAAAAAAGGCCTTTTTGATTAACCGAATTGGCGATATTTCATTCTTAATAGGAATTTTCCTTTTATTCAATCAATTGGGAAATACTGATATTATCAATTTGGGCTTTTCGGAAACTTCTATTGATAATCAGACAATAATAGGGCTCCTTTTATTTGGCGGTTGCATGGCAAAGTCAGCTCAATTTCCGTTGCATACTTGGTTACCCGATGCGATGGAAGGCCCCACGCCCATTTCAGCTTTAATTCATGCAGCAACTATGGTGGCGGCAGGTATTTATCTTATTATCAGAGTATTTCCAATATTTACAACAACAGCTTTAATTGTTATTTCTATAATTGGTTGTATTACTATGCTTTTGGGTGGTTTTAAAGCTATAATTCAAAATGATATTAAAAAAGTATTAGCCTATTCAACAATTTCACAATTAGGCCTAATGGTTTTGGCCGTTGGGGCTTCCACTCCTGATTTTGCTTTTAACCATTTATTAACACATGCCTTTTTTAAGGCAGGCCTATTTTTATCAGTTGGTTCCGTCATTTACTCCATACACAATTCCAATATCACAATCGATGGTCAAAATATGTTTTTAATGGGAGGCATTCGTAAAAAGCTTCCAATAACATTTGTTTGTTATTTGTTTTGTGCTGCAGCAATGATAGGCTTACCTTTATTTTCGGGCTATGTTTCTAAGGATCAAATAATTGAAACTTGGCAGCACAAAACAGGTATATTTAGCCAATCAATATTTGTTTGCTTGCTTATATCGGCCTTATTGTCAGCAATTTATATGATGAGACAAACTTGGTTAGTCTTTATAAAAAAGGCAAATGAAACGTCAATTCATTTAACTAAATTGAATGAAAATTCTATTTATATTAAAATTCCAATTATAGTATTGGCACTTTTTTCAACATTTATAATCATTCCAATTCTAGAAATTCCTTTTCCAAAAATAAATTTTATTGCTATTTTAAGTACTTCAGTTGCTTTGGCTGGTTTAATTATTGCCTATTTGAACAGAAACCTTAGTTTTAACTTTTCAAATAAATCAATCGTTGACTCTATTTCCAATAGTTTAATAGTTCAAAATACAATTTCTATTTCTGAAAGAGCAAAATTTTTAGATTCCAAAATATTCGATGGGGCAACAAAATTATTAACATTCTCGATGCTAAGTATGTCATCGATAGCAAGTTGGTTTGACAAATATTTAATAGATAGGTTTGTAAATTTTATTGCCAAAACAATGCAGATAATTGGGTCTAGATTTAGTAAATTACAATCAGGCCAATTCCAATGGTATATTTCGGCCTTAGTACTTTTGGTGCTGGCTATTTTTGTATTAGTTTAAAAAAAGCATATTTTTAAAAATATTTTTAATGCCAATTTTATCGATTTTAATATTTTTACCTCTTTTAGCTTCCCTTTTAGTAGCAGCAAGTCCCACAATACTCGAAAAGTATTTTAAGTGGATTACCCTAATTGCTAGTCTATTAGGCTTATCATTTGCAATAAATCTATTTTTGAATTTCGACAAAAGTACAGCTGGCTATCAATTTCTTGAGCAATTCGACTGGATTACGGTTTCTTTGGGAAGTTTAGGAACTTTATCAATTGATTACTTACTTGGGGTAGACGGCATTAGTATCTCACTGGTACTATTAGCTTCAATAATTCAAGTTATTGGGGCTATTTCATCTTTTGAAATTAAAGAAAAAACAAAAGGTTATTTTGCCACCTACCTCCTACTTTCTGCCTCGGTAATTGGTTGCTTTTTAGCCATTGACTTTTTTCTTTTCTTTTTGTTTTTCGAATTTATGTTGCTACCCATGTACTTTCTAATTGGTATTTGGGGTGGGGAAAACAGGGAATATGCATCTATAAAGTTTTTCATTTATACTTTAGTTGGCTCTATTTTTATTTTGGTTGTGATGATTGGCATTTATATTTCTGCTATTGACCCAGTTTCAACAGCTAAATCAATAGGTTTAATTCAAAATAGCTCGTTAATTAGCCCTGAAATTATTGGAAATGTGCAAAGTTTATTAGCAAAAGGAGAAATACCAACAGAAAACTTGGTACATACTTTCGACTTTCGCTTCCTTTCAGATGGAGCCAATTTTATTCCTGATTCCTTACTTAGCACAACTCAAGAAACCGTTTTAGGTAGTTTCCCTGCACGCTATTTGGCATTTATCTTGTTATTTTTAGGTTTCGCAATAAAGCTACCATTAGTGCCTTTTCATACATGGCTCCCTGATGCGCACGTAGAGGCACCTACAGCCATTTCGGTAGTTTTGGCCGGTACTTTACTGAAAATTGGTGGCTATGGTTTTATCAGAATTGCTTATGCTATATTTCCTGATGCAGCTATTCATTATGCTTATTGGATTGCTATTATTGGGGTTTTCTCAATTATTTGGGGGGCATTAAATTCCTTGACAGAGAAGGATTTCAAACGGCAAATCGCCTATTCATCTGTGTCACATATGGGTTTTGTAGTCATTGGTATAGCCTCAGTAACAGCAGAAGGCATAAACGGTGCTATTTTTCAAATGTTCTCCCATGGAATATTATCGGCAATGCTATTTTTAGTAGTTGGAGTACTTTATTTACGCACAGGCACTAAACAAATTGCTGACTTCCAAGGTGTTGCCAATAAAATGCCCATATTCACAGTTTTTGTGGCAATCGCATTTTTTGCATCATTAGGGCTACCAGCATTTTCGGGTTTCATAGGTGAATTTTTCACTTTAATGGGAAGTTTTAATTCAAGTTTATTTCCAAAATATATTTCAATACTTGCAACATTAGGAATTATAATTGGTGCAGCCTATTTTTTATGGACTTTTAGGCGAATATTTTTGGGTAAATATTGGCTAAAAAACGAAAATATTTTATTAAAAGACTTAAC
>JANMZR010000171.1:0-13507 GCA_031383555.1 Cytophagaceae bacterium
CCTGTGATATATTTGGCTCATTATTGGATTGATAGATATTTGGGGATTGGAAAAAACGAATAAAGAATAGGGTTGATTTTGAATTATTTTAATCTAGAATTATTCCAAATTTGTAATAATGATCCTTTTACCCCAAAAACAGGGTCAGCCTCAGGTAATTTAACCTTTGAAATATTTTCAATAATTCCAAATTCATTTTCTTTTAAATCAGTACACATATCCCAATCTAGACCATTTGGATAGCCACCAACTATCTGATAATCAAGCTTATTGGAAATTGAATAATGGCCAACTCCCGCTGGTAAAATTATTACATCACCTTGCTTGGCCTCTAAAAATACTCCATTTAGTCCACCAATTTTTAGCGAAACAAAACCTTTAGCCACTCCCAAAACCTCATGTGTATTGCTATGGAAGTGATCATAAGTCAATACAACATCCCGCCAATTATTTCCCCAATTATTTTCTTGAAATTTTCTTTCAAAGTATGTGGCACAATCGTCAGATTCACAAATATTTGAATAAACAATCACAGGCAAAAAACTATTGGGAATTACACCATCATTTTCAAAAAAATAGGTTTTTAACATAAATCCAATTAAACAATTCAACAATTTATTTTCTAAAAAAATTATCCAACAAAATTCCAGTAGCAATACCAGCATTTAGTGACTCAGCTCCTCCTCTTTTTGGAATAGTAATTCGTTGATTTACAAATACTTCAACATCTTTTGAAATTCCATTCGATTCATTTCCAATTAATAAATAGCCCGATTTAGGCAATACAATATTGTATATAGATTGACCATCCATAAAAGCTCCTCCAACAAATACCCCCTTTTGTTTTTCGAAATATTTCACCAAATCTGTGTAAAAAACAGAAACTCTCAAAAAAGAACCCATAGTTGCCGCAATAACTTTTGCATTATATAAATCAACTGTATTTTCAGAACAAACTATTTTTTTCAAACCATACCAATCTGCAATTCTAATAATAGTACCCAAATTACCTGGGTCCCGAATATCATCCAACACTAGTACCAATTCGTTTTGAGCCAATAATTCCCGGTTTTCTTTCGTTTTTACAATAGCAATAGCAGCATTATTACTTGAAAATGACCCCATTTGTTCTAATTCGGTTTCGGTGGCTATTTCTACTATTTGGTTTTGCTTATCAAATGCTTTTATATTTTCTTTGTGAAATGTTGAAGTGGCATAAATTGTAACTATAGAATAAGAAGAATTGAGTAGTTCTAGCACGTTTTTTGCACCTTCTACAATAAAAAATTGATGTTGCTGCCTGAATTTCTTTAGCTGCAACGATTGAATAAATTTAATTTGGTTTTTCGTAATCATATAATTATCAAACAGTTACATTACAAATATTTCATTTTATTCTTCCTTTTTTTCGCAAAAAACTTGTGTTTAGGGCAAAATAAAAATGGAATATTATTAGCCAATCAACAATTTGTTGGCAACAATTCAGTTACCAGCGACGAACTTTCTAGTATACTTCCCCAAAAAACCAATAAAAAATTCCTAAGAATAATCCGCTTTAAACTTTGGCTTTATAACCAAGGTTTAACAAAACACCAAAAAAACTTGGTATCAAAAAAATATGAAAACAAAATTAGTGATGCCAATAGCGCTTTTTTAGAAAAAACTAAAAATATTTCAGCAAAATCTTTGAAATATCGTAAATTAAAAGACAAACGTGACAAAATAATAGAAAAAAATGAAGCAAAAATAAAGGATGGCAATTGGCTAATGACCAAAGTAGGAGAAGCCCCAATCTATTATTCTGAAACAATTGCCCAAAAAAATGTTGAAAATATCAGAAAATATCTTTTCAACAAAGGTCTATTTAATGCAAGTGCCTCTTTTATAGTGGACACAGTTCAACAAAAATCTGCCAATGTAACTTATTTTATCAATGAAAGAAATCAATATATAGTTAAAACAATTAAGCGAACAACAAATGACTTATTGATAGAAAAAATAATTGAAAAAAATGACTTTGAATCAAAAATAAAAGTAAATCAAAAATTTAATGAGGCAAATTTGGCCGAGGAGCGTACAAGAATTGAAAACCTTTTAAGAAACAACGGATATTATCAATTTAACAAAAACCAAATTAAATATAAAGTACAATATTTGCCTATCGATCAAAACAATGAGGTAAATATTAGTATAAATATTTCTCCTTTAGTTGAAGGCAAAAATGAAATTTCTTATGAGATTGGAAAGGTAGAATTTATTGTTGATGCAACTTCTAATAATAATAATCAGACTGAAATTCAGGTAGATACAATAAACAATAAAGGTATTAGCTATATTTTTGTAGGTCAAAAATTTTCGCCAAAATTTCTCCATAAAAAAATATTTTTGCGACCTGGTGAGCTTTATAATCAAGCCAACCAATATGAAACCCAAAAAGCATTACAAAATTTAGATCAGTTCAAGTTTGCCAATCCAAGTTTTGATACACTTAATAACAAATTAAACATAAAAATTTATACGCTTCCTTTAGAAAAATATCAATTCACTGGAGAAGGCGGCTTAAATGTATTTTTGGGCGCCCCTGGCCCTTTTGTAAATGCTACACTCAAAATTCGAAATATTTTTGGTGGCCTTGAATCGCTCGAAAACTCAGTTAGAGTAGGTTATGAAGGACAAAGTGGCCTTATAAACAAAGGAAGTTTTGATGCTGGTTTTAATTCAACTATAAATATTCCACAGATATTTTTACCATGGAACTTTAGTAGTTTAGACAAAAATAACCCCAGAACTCAATTAGGTGTTGGCTTTAATTATTCTGATCGCTATGATTATAAAAGGCTAAACTTCAAACTCGCCGCCAATTATAGCTGGCAGAAATCTCAGAAAAATCAGTTTAACTTTTCTCTTGTTGACCTTAATTTAATTAATACGCCTTTTTTAAGAAAAGGATTTGAAGCAATTCTTGATTCATTAAAAAACCAAGGGAATAATCTCAAAGAATCTTTTGGAAAGTCATTTGTATCCTCATTATCTGGCTCTTATGTTTATAATGATAATTTTCTTGGTCAATCGCAAAAAGGTAAATATTTGCGACTTTATGGAGAATTGGGAGGTAATTTATTGAATTTTAGTAAAAACGGAGAACTAGACTTTGTAAATGACATTTTGGGAAACAACCTTAATTATTTCAAATTTATACGTATTCTGGCCGATTACCGTAAGTTTATACCGGTTGGAAGCAATTCGAATAATATTTTTGCTTTTAGATTAAACACAGGCTTGGCAATATCTTACAGTAAAGACTCCGAAGTTTTGCCGTATGAAAAATATCTTTTTGCTGGCGGTAGCTATAGCTTAAGAGCTTGGGAGCCAAGGCGGCTGGGTCTAAACAAAAGCATCGCCCAAAATAATTCTAACGCTGAGCTTACTTATAACCAAGAGCAGCCCGGCAATTTACTTATAGAAAGCAGTTTAGAGTATCGATTCCCAATTGCAAAAATGTATGGCCAGCTTAACGGGGCTTGGTTTGTGGATATGGGCAATGTTTGGACTATCAAAAAAACCGGAATTAATGAAAAAGATTCGGATTTTAAGTTGAAAGATATGGCTAAACAATTGGCAGTTGGTACAGGTTTTGGATTGAGGTATGATTTCACCTATTTCGTAATAAGGCTTGATGCAGCCGCAAAGGTAATTGAGCCCTTACTTGGAAAAGACAGGTATGTGTTGGATGATTTTTTTAGAAAAAACAAAGAAAGCAGCTATAAATTAAACTGGAATATAGGAATTGGGTATCCTTTTTAAAAGCAATTACTAAAAAAGGGTAATAATCTGAATTTTATTCTGCCATTTTGTCAGTATTTCTCAAAAATTCAATTAATTTTGTAGTTCAAAAAAAGGGAAATAATAAGATTGAAAACATTAGAAATACTTACTGAAACTGAGAAAGAGGAAATAGAATTACCAAAAATCAGTAGTGATGAGCACAAAATTGGCACTAAGAAACTGTACATAGAAAGCTACGGTTGCCAAATGAACTTTGCTGATTCTGAGGTAGTTAGCGCCATAATGCGAAACGAAGGCTTTAGTACAACTTCTGACTTTAATGACGCTGACGTATTATTGTTAAATACCTGCGCCATTCGTGAAAACGCTGAAATAAAGGTTCGTAACCGTCTCAAACACTTCATACCAGTAAAAAGAAAAAACCCAAACGTTGTAATAGGAATATTGGGCTGTATGGCGGAGCGATTGAAAGCAAAGCTATTAGAGGAAGAAAAAATAGTAGATTTAATTGCAGGCCCTGATGCCTATCGTGACCTTCCCAACTTAGTTTTCGAGGCTGAGTCTGGCCAAAAAGCAGTGAATGTTTTCCTTTCCAAAGAGGAAACTTATGCCGATATCTCACCTATTCGATTGAATTCCAATGGTGTAACATCACTAGTTTCAATTATGCGAGGTTGTGATAATATGTGCTCATTTTGCGTAGTGCCATATACACGTGGGCGAGAACGCTCTCGTGAGCCCGAGTCAATCATTAAGGAAGTTAGTCAACTTTTTAGTGATGGCTACAAAGAAGTTACACTATTAGGTCAAAATGTTGACTCCTATAAATGGAAAAATACTGAGAAGGAAACAGTTGTGAGCTTTGCACAGCTTTTGGAAAAAGTAGCTTTGATTAATCCAGAACTGCGAATAAGGTTTTCAACTTCACACCCAAAAGACATTAATGATGAGGTGCTTTATACTATTAAAAAGCACAAAAATATCTGTAATTATATTCACTTGCCAGCACAAAGCGGTAGTTCGAGAATATTAGAACTGATGAACAGAACTTATGACAGAGATTGGTATTTAAATAGAATAAGTAAAATAAGAGAAATCATAGGTGAAGATTGTGGTATTTCGCATGATATGATAACAGGATTTTGTACAGAAACCGAGGAAGATCACCAACAAACACTGTCATTAATGGAAGAAGTAAAATTCAACTTTGGTTATATGTTTTCCTATTCTGAACGACCGGGCACACCAGCGGCCAAAAAATTGATTGATGACGTGTCCGAGGAAACAAAGCAAAGACGTTTGACCGAAATAATTGATTTACAACATATTCATTCTTACCAAAACAACCTTAAAGCAGTTGGTAAAATACATAAAGTATTGATAGAAGGTTTTTCGAAAAAATCAACTGACTTTTTAGTAGGCAGAAACGACGAAAATAAAATGATTGTTTTCCCAAAAGAGCAATTTAAAAAAGGCGAATATGTAAATGTGCTCGTCAAAGAATGCAATAAGGCAACGTTAAAAGGTGTGGCGATTCAAGTTTGAAAATTTCAATATTAGGCAACTATTAAGACTTATAATTTTTAACACTTACGACTTTTAAAGACTTTCGACTTTTTACAATATTTTTAAATGCAACCTTCAGAAATTCAGACTATTAAAGCCCGATTTGGGATCATTGGAAACTCTCCCCTGCTCAATCAGGCCATTGAAGTAGCCACACAGGTAGCTCCAACAGACTTGAGTGTGCTCATCTCAGGCGAAAGTGGTAGCGGAAAAGAATCATTTTCAAAAATAATACATACTTTAAGTGCAAAAAAGCATGGTCAGTTTATAGCTATCAACTGTGGAGCTATTCCTGAAGGCACTATTGATTCGGAATTATTTGGCCATGAAAAAGGCTCATTTACAGGTGCTACAGAAGCCAGAAAAGGTTACTTTGAGGTAACCGATGGCGGCACAATATTTCTTGATGAAGTAGCAGAAATGCCTCTTGGAACACAAGCGAGGCTCCTTAGAGTTTTAGAAACAGGTGAATTTATAAGAGTAGGTTCGTCAAAAACGCAAAAAACGAATGTGCGGGTTATTGCAGCTACAAATGTTAACCTTTTGGAGGCAATAAATAAAAAAGAGTTCAGAGAAGACTTATTTTACAGATTAAATTCTGTGCCTTTATATGTGCCTCCTTTGCGAGAAAGAGGTAAAGATATTGAATTGATATTCAGAAAGTTCACTACGGATTTTGCAGAAAAATACAGGATAAAACCAATTGCTTTAACAGAGGAGGCCAAAGAGTTACTTTTGAATTATCCTTTTCCTGGTAATATTCGGCAGCTTAAAAATATTTCTGAGCAAATATCAATATTAGAGTCAAAAAATGGAACTGTGGTTGATGAAACTACTTTAGCCAAGTATTTGCCTCAAAATCAAAAAATTACTAGTACAAGTCTGAGCAAATTGAATATGTTTTCGCATGAAGAAAACTCAATGAATGAGCGAGAAATATTGTATAAGGTATTGTTTGAAATGAAACGAGATATGAGTGATTTGAAAAAATTAGTTTTACAAATGATCAATTCAAATGGTGATTATGACTCTAATATTTTAAAGACCAATCCTTCGTTATTTAAAAATATTGATGTTGAAGTTGTAAATGAAAATAATTTTGAACCAACACAAAGAACCAACCTGACGAATGAGGTTAAGCTTTTGCCGATTGAAACAAAAGTTCATAAACCAGAAGAGAATATTTTAGACATTTCGCATGAAACTGAGGAAGTTTCGTTATCGTTGGAAAGGCAAGAAAAAGACATGATTACCAAAGCCTTAAAGAAAAATAAAAATAAACGCAAATATGCAGCTGCTGATTTGGGTATCTCGGAGCGAACACTTTACCGCAAAATAAAACAATATGATATTGAAGAAGTTTGAAAATCAGGCTCTCAAAAAAAGATTTTTTATGAAAATTATAAATTCGAAATTCCTATTTATTTCTTTTAATCTACTCATTCTCTGCCTTTTAATATCAGGCTGTGGAACCTATTCTTTTAAAGGAAGTACATTATCAGCCGACCTGAAAACGATTGCCATAAGTAATTTCACATTAGCTGCAGCCGGAGGGCCTGCCAATTTGGGCAATACAATCACTGAAAAAGTAAAAGAATATTATCAACGAAATACACAACTAAAGCTCAAACCAGCCAATACCGATTTGATGTTAGAAGGTAGTGTTGTTGGCTATGACCTATCACCCCAAGCACCAACTTCTCAAGACAAAGCTGGCTTAAATAGGCTTACGATTACTATTCAGGTGAAGTTTTCAAATAATAAAGACGAAGAAAAAAACTTTGACCAAAACTTCTCTTTTTATGCTGATTTCAATCAAACACAAACACTAAGTCAGGTTGAGAGTAAGTTGATTCCAATTATTTTAGATCAAATAATTCTCGATATTTTCAATAAATCAGCGGGCGATTGGTAGTTAAAATCATTTTAACAATTCTTTCGAATTGATATATTTCTTATATTTTTTTGTTGAAAACACTTCATAGCTTCCATAAATACCAATCGATTCATAGCCATTTTTCATTACCAAGGGTAGTTCATTTCTCAGATGAATAAACTGCGAGTCAGTCGGTATAATACCAATATCTGCCTTTTCAAACTCTTTGTATCTATCGGGCCAAACTACAAAATGATCTGAAAATATGGGCACCAAAAAGTCACCAACATAAACACTGCTTCTTGCTGGTATTGCCTTTTCTATCTTTCTAATAAAAGTGATATCTTCCTCATTTATAAGCACTTTTATGCGATGTTGAGGTTGCTTGGTAATTAATATATTTCCAATTTCTGAATAACTTACATCTTTGCGTACAAATGATATGATAAAAAATTGAACCAAAAAAAGAAAAGAAATCGCAATTTTTTTAAAAGTATTATCAAATTTAAAATCTAATTTTATATTTATGACTAAAAAAGCAATTGTAAATGTGTAGGGCAAAATAAACCTTGCCGCCCAAGTGAGGCTTACTGTTTGGAAAAAAAATAAATTGTAGTATCTAATCGTTTGGAAAAAAGTAAGAGCAAAAAGTAGAAGGAGGAAAAAGGCAAAAATTAAAAATTTATGAAATTCAAATTTTTGAAAAAAGTAATAAAACACTACAAATGGGGCAATTAATAAGAGCCCTTGACCGAAATAATACAAATTGGTCCAATAGAATGTAGCATCATTTAAGTGGGTTTTCAATACCGAAAAGGCCGATTGTACAAATGAATTACTATTCCCTTTCGACGACAAATATACCATTGAAATTAAAAATAAACTGGAATAACCAATTCCCGAAATCCAAATATTTCTATTGTTAACAGTTGACTTCCAATTAATTGTATTATTTACCAAATAATAAATATGTATCATACATGCCAATAAAATACCTTCTTCTCTAACAGAAATAAGTAAAAGTCCCGAAATAATTGATAAAATATTGATTTTTAATTTCAACGATACCGCAAAAAGGATAGCAAAAGGAAAATATAATAATTCGATGCTCCAGCCCACCTCGGGATGGTCGAAAATCCACAAAAAGGTAGGGTTCAACAATAAAAAAATAAATAAAAAATAGTTATTTACGGTTTTTTGGGGATATAATTTAAAGAAATAGTGCCAAACTACAAATTGACATATTACTAAAAATACAAAAATCCCTTTTGCCCCAAAATATAAAATTATAGGGCCAAGCAATGGCATTAAAAAATAATTATGAGCTGTATTAAGTTTTCCAAAACCATTGGCAAATGTAAGAGGCCTACCCAAAAGCCAACTGTAACTTCCTTCCAAATTATTGGTAAAGTCATCTAAAAAATAAGAAAGGGCCTCAAATCTTGTAAACTTAAAGTAAATCAGAAAGACAACTAAAAGTAATAAAAATGGTAGGTGAAATTTTGAGATGAACTTCATTAAAAATAATGTAAATAATTATAATAGAGGTTATTATAACTGAAAATTCGTTTCATCAATAATATAACCTGGCCTTTGCTTCACCTCACTGAACAACTCGCCAATATAGAGGCCAATAATTCCCAAAATAATTAATTGTAAGCCGCCAAAAAATATGATCAATGTTATAAGTGAGCTCCAGCCAGAAACCGCAATGCCCGTAACCGCACAATATACTATAAACGGGATATAGAAAAGAGATAAAAAAGTAAACATAACTCCTAAATAAATGGCAAAATAAAGTGGCTTTACACTAAAAGAAATTATGCCAGTCATAGCCAGTTTCACTAATCCATTGAAATTATAGCTAGTTTGCCCGCTCAATCGTTCATTTGGCACATAAGTAATAGTAGTATTTTTAAAACCTACCCATTTAACAATTCCTCTCCAAAAAATATCTTTCTCTTTTAGTTTGGCCACCACATTTATGACTTTACGATCTAAAAGCCGGAAATCTGAAACCCCATATTCAATATGAGTATCCGATAAAAAGCTTATTACTTTATGAAATATTTTTGATGAGAATCGCTTTAAAAAAGGCAATGATTTGTCCTCTTTTCTTATAGTGTAAACCAGCTGGTTCCCTTTTTGCCATTCCATTACCATTTCAGGAATTAGATCTATTGGGTGTTGCAAATCACAATCCAAACTTATAGCACAATCGCCTTTGCACATCAATAAACCAGCTTTTAAAGCATTTCGTTGCCCAAAATTTCTAGAAAATTGAATGTAAAATACATTACTATTTGATTGAGCAACTTCTTTTATTTTATCACCAGTATAATCCGTACTTCCATCGTTGATAAATATTATTTCAGCCTCATAATCTTTGAGGCTTTCATTAATACATTTATTTATTAGCTCGACAATTTTAAATATATTCCCTTCTTCATTATAGGCAGGAATTATAAACGAAATTTTTGACATACATCAAAACTGATTGAATCTGAATTTTATGCAAGTTAATCATTACAATTTTTAAATTAGAAAATATCTAAATCACATGCAATTTTTTACATTAAATTCACTAATTTTGCAAACATTTTATAAAAACATAAAAAAATCATAAATGTTTACTACAGTTATTATAATCGCCATGATCATCGCTGTTCTTCTGATGATCGTAGTTTTAATTCAAAACCCAAAAGGCGGCGGCTTGTCAAATGAATTTGGCGGGTCAAGTTCAAGCCAAATGTTCGGTGTGAAAAAAACCTCTGATTTATTAGAGCAATTGACCTGGGGCTTTGCCTCTGCAATTGTGATTATATCATTGGTATCAAGATTTATGCTTGACACTACTAGCAATGAAGGATTTAAAAGTGTAAATGCAGACAAGGCAGCGACAAAAACATTGCCAAGTGCTCCTGCAAGTGCTCCGTCACCAGTAGCGGCTCCTACTACAACTCCAGCACCAGCTGCAGCTCCAATACCTAAAAAATAATTATAAATAGTTTTTTTTAATAGCTACAAAATTATTTGTAAATAAGTATTAAAATTAATAGCCGGCCAAAAATAAATAGATGACAAAAATGCCGTTTTTCTAAAATCGGCATTTTTATTTTAAAAAGAATAAAAAAAAACTGTCAGGCTAACAGCAAATTTGTCAGTAAATCAATTTTGGCACTTTTTATGTAAACACTATTATTAGCAATTTCTTTCTTTTATAAATTTTGGAAATTGACGAATACAATTAATTAAACAATTTCAAATTTAAATATTTTTCAAATCCAAAAATCTATGGCAATTAGTATTAAACCATTGGCAGACAGAGTATTAGTAGAGCCTGCTGCAGCAGAAGAAAAAACTTCTTTCGGAATCATAATCCCCGATACTGCAAAGGAAAAACCTCAAAGAGGTATAGTTGTTGCGGTTGGTGATGGCAAAAAGGATGAGCCTTTAACCGTTAAAGTTGGCGACACAGTATTATACGGCAAATATTCAGGTACAGAATTGGCTCACGATGGCAAAGACTACTTGATAATGCGTGAATCAGATATTTTCGCTATACTTTAAGATTAAAATTAGAAATTAGAGGTTAGAAATTGCAAAAAATGCATTTTAATTTCTAATTGATTTCAATTTTACAAATTATTATTTTCAAATAACATATTATTAATTTATTAAAATGGCAAAGGAATTATTATTTGACTCTGAAGCAAGAGAAAAAATGAAAAGGGGTGTTGACACCCTAGCAAATGCAGTAAAAGTAACATTAGGGCCAAAAGGTCGTAATGTAATTATTGATAAAAAATTCGGCTCACCAGTAATTACAAAAGACGGTGTTACAGTGGCCAAAGAAATTGAATTGAAGGACCCAGTAGAAAACATGGGTGCTCAATTGGTTAAAGAAGTGGCTTCAAAAACTGCTGACCAAGCAGGTGATGGTACCACTACTGCTACTGTTTTGGCACAAGCAATTTATACAATTGGTTCTAAAAACGTAGCCGCTGGTGCCAACCCAATGGATTTAAAGCGTGGTATTGAAAAGGCTGTTACGGCTGTAGTTAATAGCTTGCGTGAGCAATCAAAGACTGTTGAATCGTCTCAAGAAATAGCTCAAGTAGCTACAATTTCTGCCAATAATGACTCAGAAATCGGTAAAATGATTGCAGATGCGATGGAAAAAGTAGGCCGTGAAGGTGTAATTACAGTTGAAGAAGCACGTGGTACCGAAACAGAAGTAAAAACAGTGGAAGGTATGCAATTTGATAGAGGTTATCTTTCGCCCTATTTTGTTACTAACACAGAAAAAATGGAAGTTGAATTGGAAAAGCCATTCATCTTAATTTCTGAGAAAAAAGTATCATCAATGAAAGAGCTTCTTCCAGTTTTGGAAGGAGTGGCTCAAACAGGACGTCCTTTGTTAATTATCGCTGAAGATGTTGACGGTGAAGCACTTGCAACATTGGTAGTAAACAAAATTAGAGGTGCATTGAAAGTGGCTGCTGTGAAAGCTCCAGGCTTTGGCGATCGTCGTAAAGCCATGCTTGAAGATATTGCAGTTCTTACTGGTGGACAAGTAATTTCAGAAGAACGTGGTTTCAAATTAGAAAACACAACTATCGAATTCCTTGGTCAAGCAGAAAAAATAATCATTGATAAAGACAATTCTACCATTATTAATGGAATTGGCGAAAAAGCAGATATTGATGGTCGTGTAAACCAGATCAAATCACAAATTGAGAATACCACATCTGATTATGATCGTGAGAAATTACAGGAGCGTTTAGCAAAACTTTCTGGTGGTGTAGCCATTTTATATATTGGTGCTGCTACTGAAGTTGAAATGAAAGAGAAAAAAGACAGAGTTGATGATGCACTTCATGCTACTCGTGCGGCTGTTGAAGAAGGTGTTGTTGCTGGTGGTGGTGTTGCATTTATTAGAGCAATATCTGCATTAGATAAATTGACTGGTGATAATGAAGACCAAAATACAGGAATTGCAATTATCAGACAGGCTATCGAATCTCCTTTGCGAACAATTGTTGCCAATTCAGGTGGTGAAGGTTCTGTTGTGGTAAATGAAGTGAAATCTGGTAAAGGTGATTACGGTTATAATGCACGTGAAGACAAATATGAAAATATGCTTGCAGCTGGTATTATTGACCCAACTAAGGTTACTCGTTTAGCATTAGAAAATGCTGCTTCAATTGCAGGTTTATTATTAACTACTGAATGTGTAATTTCTGACAAACCAGAAGCTGAGCCTGCTGGTGGTGGACATAGCCATGGTGGTGGTGGAATGGGTGGTATGATGTAATTACCGAATAATAATTGATAGGATAAAAAACCTTGAAATTTAAAAAAAACTGCCTTGAAATTTGTTTCAGGGCAGTTTTTTTTGTTTATTTACGTAATTTTATTTGTTTCAAATCAGCTTTTTTTGTTCATTATCATTATTAAATTTTCTTTGTTAATTTAGTTTAAAATAAGTTTGGGAGCAAAATATTTGACAAGTCTAGAGCCATATGATGGACCGTGGGGAACCCAAGAAATAAAACATTTCCTAAAAAGAACTATGTTTGGTGCCAAACCAAATGACATTCAATATTTAACAGATAAAAATTTACTAGAAACCGTACAAGAGCTAATTAGGCTTAATAATGGTAATGTTGGTGTGCCAATAAATACCTATTCAGAAAAAGAAATTGACCCCGACGTTGCTTATGGCCAAACATGGGTAAACGCACCTTTTAGCAATAAATTCCGGTTTGACAGAATGTGGACAAGCGTTCATTGGTGGACAAACCGACTAATGAATCAAGATAGAACCATTACGGAAAAAATGATGCTATTTTGGCATAATCATTTTGGAGCAGGGTTAACTGGAAGCCTTGACCCTCGAAACAATTATCGCTACATCAACACTTTACAAAAAAATTCGCTAGGAAATTTCAAAAAAATGATCAAAGATATCACTATTGATCCTTTGATGTTGAACTTCTTAAATGGCTTTCAAAACGAAGCCCGTGCCCCTGACGAAAACTACGCTAGAGAATTGATGGAGCTATTCACTTTGGGTAAAGGCCCTGAATCGAAATATACAGAGGAAGATGTAAAGGCGGCTGCTAGAGTACTAACGGGCTTTCAATTTGACTATTTTAGTGGGGCTGCTGATTTTTTTAATAGTCGCCATGACCAAGGTGTTAAGCAATTCTCTTCCTTTTTCAATAATAAATCCATTAAAGTTTTTGGTGAAAATGAAAACTGGACTTATGAAAT
>JANMZR010000191.1:0-14227 GCA_031383555.1 Cytophagaceae bacterium
AAAACCTACGTTTTCAACAAACCAAGGTTCTTGCAAACCAAGTGCAAGGCTAAATATTTCTGTGCTATTCATAACACAAAAATAATAATTATTACCTTTACCCACTCTTAATCATATAGAGCCCAATAAAACTACAATTGATAGTAATAACATGAGGTCTTTATTGAAAAATAATTCTTTGGGGAAGCTAAAAAGTGAACTTTGATTTTCTATCACTTTTTTATTAGATTCAACACCTAAAATAAATAAAAAACATAAAAACATTGAAACAGCCGAAAATGCAAAAATGATGGTACTGTTGGTTAGATCAATAGATTGGCCAACAATAATGCCCATAAATGACCAACCCGCAGCGCCTGCAATTCGTAATGTGCCGTAAGAAAAACTAGGATTTTTTTCAGATAATTCTAAGGAAAGGCTATCTAAAAA
Organism: Cytophagaceae bacterium; assembly: GCA_031383555.1. Lineage (GTDB taxonomy): Bacteria > Bacteroidota > Bacteroidia > Cytophagales > Spirosomataceae > JANMZR01. The sequence goes on from JANMZR010000191.1 coordinate 430, forward strand.
AGGTTGTATCGAATTGTAAAACAATGACATACCAATTGTAATCGCCAAAATAAACCCAAAACTAAGTTCTGTAAAGAGGTAAAAAAGATAGCTGATACTGCAAAAAAAAGTAGAGACTATTAAGCAAACTTTATAACCAATTCTATCTGCTAAAAAGCCATAAAATGGTTGAACTAAAAACATTAAAACAGGAATTGCACTTAAAACAATTGCCGTTTGAATGCCTCTAAGATGTCTTTCTTTCAAATAATCAGCGAAAATTGGCAGCCACGAAGCGGTACAACAAAATACCAAAAAGTATAGAATTCGTAGTCGGTTGGCTTGACTTATATTCACAATAATTTCATTTAAGAATTTGATAATTTTTTCGCCGCCTCTTTATCAATCATTAAAATACTGTTTTTATGGGTTTGAATAATTGTGGAAGGAATACTTATATCTGGTGTAATTTTTACAGTTTTATAGATTATATCAGCTTTATGATTTCCATTGGCCATCATTATTGCTTTTTTTGCATTCAAAAACTGATTTAAACCAAGTGTAATTCCTTTATTGATAATAGTAGTTTGATCAAAATATTTCTGACCTATCGATTGTGTAACTTCATCTAAATCAATCACATGAGCATTTAAATTAATTGAAGCACCTGGTTCATTAAAACCAATATGGCCATTCATGCCTACACCCACAATTATCAAATCAATACCTTTTTCTTTTACAAGTTTATCTATTTTTTCACATTCGTTTTGCAAATTAACCGCCATTGAATCAAATAAATAAACCTGAGAATCATGCAAATTAAGTGGCTGAAATACATTTGTTTGTAAAAAATAATGACAACTTCCTGAGTTTTTAGGCAGTATTCCTATCCATTCATCAAGTCCAATAAATGTAGCTTGACTTAAATCTAGCTTGCTTTCAATTATTTTTTTTGTGAAAATCTGGTAAGCCAAAACTGGTGAGTTTCCTGATGCAAGGCACAAAGTTGCAGTTGGATTATTTACAAAAAGGTCTATCATTTCATTTGCGACTTCCAATGATAAACTTTCAAAATCATTAAATATTTTTACTTCCATTTTATTGATTTTGAATATATTGAATTACCTGATTGAAATTTGGGCTTTCGCCCGTTGATATATAAAAACCAGCAGCAGCATTAGCAAATTGCAAAGCTTCTACATTTGTATAATCTTGCAGAATAGAAGCACAAAAACCAGCATTAAAATGGTCGCCTGCGCCTGTACTTATGAGAGGTTTTTGTTGAAAAAATGTATTTGCAAAAATAAGGCCGTCATTTTTGCAAAAACAATAACTTTCTTTTGAATGATGCAAAACCAGTTTTTCAATATTTAGAAAGTCAAATATTTTCTTGCCTTTTTCTTCAAAAACTAAATTTTCTTTAGGAAAAATAACCTTAAAAACTGCTTCCGTTTCATTTTTATTCAAACTTAATATCACTTTTACATTTTTCGAAAATGTTGAAATAATAGAAAGAATATTTTGAATTTCGTTGGAAGCTCTATTTGAGCAATCAGCAAGGTCAAAAAATACAATTTTATCTTTACTATTAGATAATTTAGGAATTATTTCTTGTAAAATTCCTTCCCAAATGGAAGTCATCCCCATTATTTCTGACCAATTTACCAAACAATATAAGTCATTGTTTTCGAACAAGTTAATCAGATAATCACGTCCTATTATCTCTTTCAAACTTTGCCAATTTATGGAATTCAAAGCCCCATTTTCAGCCAGCATAATTTTATTATCATAAAACTCATAGGCATAGGCATATCCAGGGTTTGCATAAGAATGAAGAGAACAATTTGAATGAATATTTTGAAATATTGAGTCAACATTTGGGAAGCCTAATGAGGCAATCAAATCGCTTTTAATACCTAAATTAGACAATGCATTTGCAAGAATTGTACCATTACCCCCGATTTTGGTAAAGATTTCTTCTATTTCAAGGCTGAAATTATTACCTCGTTTCTCTAAAATATAATCGCCAAACTCACTGGATTTGTCAAAAAAAGTCTTGCTGGTTTTTTTAATTTTAAAAATTTTATCAATAAAACCATCGAAACCTATTAGGGCCGTTTTTGAATTTTGAAAAATGGTGGAATGATTCAATTTATAGTAAAAAAAGATTTTACCAAATTACTAATTTATAGATTGGAATACAAATTGGGCTATGAAAAGTATGATTTTTTGTTTTTATGTAAATTTGAAAATGACATTTGCATTTCAATTTCAATTGAATTCGTAAAGTACATGAGACTATTTCTTGCAAATAAATTTGTTTCGCCATTAAAAAAAATAGCCTTCCGTCAAAGACAGCGTCTTAAAGCTGAAATAAAACAAAACAGCCTTCCGTCAGTGACGGCCTCTTAAAGATAAATTAATACAAAACAAAACAGCCTTCCGCTAATGATGGCCTCTTAAAGATAAATTAATACAAAACAAAACAGCCTTCCGTTAGTGACGGAAGGCTGTTCAATTAACCTCTAAACCTATTTTTACTATGAAAAAACACTATTTTTTTTTAGATAGCTGTTACTTCAGCTTCTGAAATTGTATCGATATTAGTATCTAAAATTTCTACTTGATTAATACTCCAAATAAAATTTATTGTATTGGAAGTATGTTTTAATTTAATTAACCAATTAATGGCTTCTTTTGTTTTAATTTTTTCTAAATTTTTAACATAAATTAACACAGCACCATTAAATTCTGTTTTTTGTGCCTCGGATAAGTTAAAAAATGCTGAAGAATTATTGTTATATAAATCTAAAACTTTGCTTACTAATATGATCTCCTTTTTTGAACCCAAGGCATCCGTCTGATCACTTATAAAATTTTCTAACTCTTTTTCCTGTCCATTCACAAGTAACTTTCCTAAATCGTTAACTGAATTTGTTTTGTTACTATCTGATTTTGTTGTCGAAACAGTTTCCGCTTTTGCTGTTACGTTTGCAAACATAGTAGCTACTACCATCGATGCAAAAATTATATTCTTTTTCATTGTTTGTACTTGTTATTGTACTATTAGTTTGTCTAAATTGACAATACAAATTTGCACAATAAAATAATACAAAACAAATACAAAAGTAGGCAATAGTTTAGTTTTCTTCTAAAAATATTCTTAAAAATACATAATTAGCAGAATAATATATATGTATAATATAAATACGCAATATTTTATTTGTATTAGAATAGTGAAACTTTTAGAATATTGTTATTTTGGGTTTATCGGAAAAATTCAAAAGTTCTTCAAATAGTACAATTATTGATTAAAATTATTCATTGTATTTTGGATGCCATTTGTGCAAAAACTGAGACACATATCACCAGATTTGTCCAAAAGTTCTGGAAGTTGATTTTTTTCATCATCGGAAAACTCTTTTAAAACATACTCAACTTGCCTACCTTTTGGAAAATTATCACCAACACCAAATCGCAATCTTGCATAATCACTATTTCCTAAAACTTCTTCAATATTTTTTAAGCCATTATGCCCACCCGCTGACCCTTTTGGTTTCATCCGCAATTTTCCAAAAGGCAAAGCAAGGTCATCAGTAATTACTAATATATTTGCTTGTTCAATTTTTAAATCCTTCATCCAATGATTCAAAGCTTTACCGCTTAAATTCATATAAGTTGTAGGCTTTAGCAATGTAATTACTTTGCCTTTAAATTTTATTTCTGCATAATAAGCATGGCGGCCCAAAATAAAACTCTTTTCAAAGCTTGCCAAAAGGCGGTCTAAAACCATAAACCCAATATTATGCCGAGTTAAGGCGTACTCGGGGCCAATATTACCAAGACCAACTATTAAATATTTCATGTTTGTAACTAATATTTTAATGGCACTATACCCCGAAAGAATTGGGGGTACCTTGATTTTTAATAATAGATATTTTTAAAAAAAAACTATTGTATAGAATTCTAATCTTTTCAAAACTAAAGTTTAAAAATACAAAAATAGACATGGTTCCATTAAAAAAGATTTTTGGCTATTATTTTCATTCCAAATTTTCACTAACTTTGTAATATGGAGCGTCGTCTCATTCTTTCAAGTCCACTTTTAGAAATTTCGATTAATAGGCTCTGCCATCAATTAATTGAAAACCATCAAGATTTTTCTAATTCCGTAATTTTAGGTCTTCAACCAAGAGGTATTATTTTGGCTAAAAGAATCCATGCTGAATTGGAAAAAATTTGCAGCTGTGAAATTCATTTTGGGCAGTTGGACGCTACTTTTTTTAGAGATGATTTTCGAAAAAGAGAAACTATTACCCCGAATTCAACAAAAATTCCTTTTTTAATTGAAGGCAAATCAGTGATTTTGATCGATGATGTTATTTCAACAGCGAGAATGGTTCGAGCAGCATTAGATGCGATGGTAAGCTTTGGCAGGCCTGAAAAAGTAGAACTATGTGTATTGATTGATAGAATTTATAATAGAGACTTACCGATTTCTCCCAATTATGTAGGCATGAAAGTAAATACATTGGACTCTCAAAAAGTATTAGTCGAATGGAAAGAACAAGGTCATGAAAAGGATCAGATTTGGTTGATTAATTAAAAAATAGTCAGAAGAAGTGATAGTAAATATAGTCATAAGTAGTTAGTTTAAAGTAAAATTAAAAATATGTCGTTAAGTGTTAAGCATCTTCTTGGAATAAAAGAACTCAGCCTTGCCGACATTAATTTAATTTTAGATACTGCCATCGAATTCAAAGAAGTTATTAATAGGCCAATTAAAAAAGTGCCTTCCTTGCGAGATATTACCATCGCCAATGTGTTTTTCGAAAACTCAACAAGAACAAAGCTTTCTTTTGAACTAGCGGAAAAACGACTTTCAGCTGATGTATTGAATTTTTCAGCTTCAGGAAGTTCTGTTAAAAAGGGCGAAACATTGGTTGATACGGTAAAAAACATTTTGGCCATGAAAGTGGACATGATTGTAATGCGACATAGCAGTGCTGGAGCCGCTCATTTTCTCTCAAGAAATATTGACGCTCAGATAGTTAACGCTGGTGATGGTACGCATGAACACCCAACCCAAGCACTTTTGGACGCCTTTTCAATTCGAGAAAAATTAGGTGAAATTGCAGGCAAAAAAGTGGCTATTATTGGCGATATCATCCATTCAAGAGTAGCACTTTCCAATATTTTTGCCCTAAAAAAATTGGGTGCTGAAGTAATGCTTTGTGGTCCTTCAACCCTTTTGCCTAAATATATAAATGAATTTGGGGTTAAAATCACTTCAAATGTGATGGAGGCTTTACAATGGTGCGATGTTGCCAATGTACTTAGAATTCAATTAGAAAGGCAACAAATAAAATATTTCCCTAGCCTTAGAGAATACTCTCAATATTTTGGGATAAATAAAAAAATGTTAGATTCACTTGACAAAGAAATAGTATTGATGCACCCTGGGCCCATTAATAGAGGTGTTGAATTGAATTCCGATGCTGCCGACTCCCACCATTCCATTATACTCAATCAAGTTGAAAACGGCGTGGCTGTGCGTATGGCAGTGCTTTATTTATTGGCTTCGCAGCATTGAAAATAAGTTTGATTTTCTTTAAAAAGTCGAATTGCCCAAATCCCTAAATTTTCTTATAACCAATCACTAATAACCAATTCCTTCGTAAATTTGCTTTTCAATTCAACAAAGCACATCAATTGATAGAAAATTTATATATTCACAAATTTCCCAACGGCATTCGGCTTGCCCATAAATATGTACCTTCTACCCAGGTGAGTCATATGGGTATCATGCTCGATATTGGAAGTCGTGACGAAAAACCACACCAACAAGGCCTAGCTCACTTTTGGGAACATATGGCTTTTAAGGGCACCAAAAAACGTAATTCTTTTAATATTTTAAATCGATTGGAAACTGTTGGCGGGGAGTTAAACGCCTATACCACAAAGGAAAAGGTTTGCTTTCATGCCTCAGTTTTGAAGCCGCATACAGAGCGAGCTATTGAATTATTAACTGATATCGCCTTTCATTCAATTTTTCCCGACAAAATGTTGGACAGAGAAAGAAATGTAATTTTGGAAGAAATGTCGATGTATTATGACTCGCCTGAAGACGCTATTCAGGATGATTTTGATGAACTCCTTTTTGCCGATCATCAATTGGGAAAAAATATTTTGGGAAATCAAGATTCGGTTACCAATTTCAATCGGGATGATTTGTTGACTTTTATAAATGAAAACTTAGATACAGAGCATATTATAATTGCTTCAACGGGTAATTTGAAATTTGAGGAAATTAAAAAAATTACAGAAAAGTATGTCAATATTATTCCTTACAAAAAAAGTAATAGAATTCGACAAAAACCTTTAGTTTATAAGCCTGAAATTCAACAAATTAAGCGAAATATTACCCAAGCACAAGTAGCAATAGGAAGGCCTTCCTATGCCCTGAACCATAAAAATAGAGTTCCGTTTTTTATGTTGGTAAATCTGCTCGGTGGCCCTGCAATGAACTCCCGTTTTAATGTTTCGTTGCGAGAAAAAAACGGCCTTGTTTACTCTATTGATGCTAGTTATACACCTTATGTTGACACCGGTTTTTTGGGAATATATTTTGGAACTGAGCAACAAAAAATAGAAAAAAGTTTAGTATTAATTTCCAAAGAACTTAATTTGGTAAAAGGAAAAACGATGTCTAGCTATCAACTTTCCACCTTAAAAAACCAATTAAAAGGGCAATTAGCCATGGCTGAGGAGAGTAATATGGGCTTTATGCAAATGATGGCAAAAAGCCTACTGGATATGGATCGGATTGATAGTTTGGAGGAAATATTTGAACAAATTGATGAAGTATCAAGCATAGTTTTGCAAGATATTGCCAATGAAATGTTTGATGAAAAAGATTTGTCGTCACTAACTTTTTTGCCTGAAAATTAATGAATTTTTTATCGGCTGAACTTAATAATTACGTTAAAAACCACATTCAAGTAGAATCCGATTTACTTAAAAGACTGAATCGTGAAACGCATGCAAGTATTCTAAAACCAAGGATGCTTTCAGGACATTTTCAAGGCCGATTATTAGCCTTTTGGTCGAAAATAATACAACCAAAATTAATTCTGGAAATTGGAACATTTACTGGTTATTCGGCGCTTTGTTTGGCTGAAGGTTTAGTAGAGGATGGCAAACTGATAACTATAGATGTAAACGAAGAACTCCAATCCATTGCTACAAAATATTTTCAAGAATCCGATTATTCATCAAAAATTGAAATGATTATAGGTGATGCAGCTGAAATTATACCAAATATTCCAAATGAAATTGACTTGGTTTTTATTGATGCCGATAAAAAAAACTATTCGAAATATTACGATTTAGTATTCGATAAAGTGCGTAAAGGTGGCATTATAATTGCCGATAATGTATTGTGGAGTGGTAAAGTTACCGATGATAAAATAGATAAGGACACTCAACCGTTAATAGATTTTAATGCTATGGTTAATAACGACAACCGAGTTGAAAACATACTTTTACCTGTACGTGATGGCTTAATGATTGCCCGAAAACTTTGAGATTGATTTGACTTCAACTTCGCTCAGTCAAGAGTATTAGATTTGTATCTTAAGTGTAGCTGAAGGAAATATAAAAATCAAAATAAATGATTAAAATAACAAAAAGTACATTATTGATTTTACCATTATTATTTATAAGTATTTTGGTGAAAAGTCAAACTTTACCTGCCGTTCCAAAACGGATAACTATGTTTGACATTAGTTTAGTTTTAGAAGAAAACACTCGTAGAACTATTGAAAAGGAAATGGGATTTTTAGCTTCAAAACGAAGTTTCGTTGAAGCGAAAATGGAAAAAATGGCAATTTATTTCCCAATAATTGAAACTATTTTTGAGCAAGAAGGCATACCAAAAGAATTCAAATATTTATGCGCTCAAGAAAGTAGTTTTATTGCTGATGCGGTGTCCACTTCCAATGCCGTTGGCTTTTGGCAATTCAAAATTGGCACTGCCACCGATTATGGTTTAAGAGTTGACGACATGGTAGACGAACGTAAAAACATTGTTGCCTCTACCAAGGCTGCTGCATTATATTTAAAAAACAATAATAAAATTTATAAAAACTGGGTTTCAACGCTATTATCCTATCGACTTGGGTTAACAGGCGCTAAAAATCAAGTGCCGTCTGATTGGACAAATGCTTCAGAAATTACCATTACAAATGATATAGACTGGTATGTAATTAGAAATATCGCTCATTTTATTTTCTTTGAAAACGAATTAGCAAACTTTACGGCTAATGGCAGTTATTTGTATTTACACAATAATGTTTCAGGGAAATCTTTTTCAGAAATTGCACAAGAACTAGCAAGCGAAGAAATTGACTTGAGAAAAGAAAACGTTTGGTGCAAAACCGATATAATACCAAGTGATAAAAATTACACTTTGGTAAAAATGGTCAAAAAGAACCAAAAAGTTCCAACAGTTTTAGCTCGAGAAAGTGCATTAAATAAACCCTTTTTCGACATTGAAGTGGGCTACCCGATTTTGAAAATAGATGAGAAAAAATCAAAGAAAACTGGGAACACTTTTTATACTATAAATGGAAAGAATGGCATATTAAGCATCAAAGGTGATACCCCAGAAAGTTTAGCTGAAAGGTCAGGGTTGAAACCCCAATACCTATTGTCATATAACGACCTAGATAAAAACGATGCTGTAAAACCTCAAATGGTATATTACCTAGAAAAGAAAAATAGAAAAGGAAAAATACCTAAGCATGTAGTTAAAAAAGGGCAGTCGATTTGGCTGGTTTCACAAATGTATGGAATAAGAGAAAATCGACTTTTACGCATGAATAGAATGAAAAAAAGTGATGCCCTCCAAGAAGGAAGAGTATTGAATTTGGTCGAAAAAAGAGGCCGAAAAGATGAGATTGAATTTGTAAGACAACCATTTGAAAATGAGCAATTGCCTACCGAAAGACCTAGGGTAATAATTGATAATTCAACGGATACTTTTCTAAATAAAATATCCGTTCCAGATAAGGAAACTGATCTTACTACTAATACAGCACCAAATATCTTTTCGCCTCCAATTGAAGAAATAACTATTCAAACAAATAATAACGGAAGCCCAATTAGAGTGATTGTCAGAGATTTAGGTGATGTGAAATCTAATACAACACAAATTCCAGTTTTTTCAAAACCAGAAGCGTCTAATTCAAATTCAAATTTTGTGATTGTAAATCAAGATGAAAATTTATTTAGTTTGGCTAAAAAATACAATATTACTGTTACTGCCTTAAAACAAAGAAATGGGTTAATTACTAATACAGTTGAAATTGGGCAAAAATTATTTTTACCCACAATTGAGCCGAATATAAAAGAAAATACTCAAAAAGAAATAAGTATATATAAGAATCAGAACGACAATTCTAAAACTAAATATCATATTGTAGAATTAGGTGAAACCTTATACAGAGTAAGTGTAAAGTATGGCGTTAGTGTAGATAAATTAAAGCAAATGAATAACTTGCTTGACAATACAATTTCAGTAGGGCAAAAGATATTGGTTTCAAAATAAAGAGAAATAACTTAATGATTTTAATTGACAACACCGTAATTAGTGATGATATAGCTGATAAATTTTTTGTTTGTGATTTGTCAAAATGCAAAGGTGCCTGTTGTGTAGAGGGAGATTTGGGTGCACCACTTGAGCAAGAAGAATTAAATATTCTGGAAGCGGAATTTAAAAATATTGAGCCTTATCTTTCTGCTGAAGGCAAAAAAGCAATTGAAGAACAAGGCCTTTACATTAAAGATTGGGAGGACGATTTTTCAACACCAACCATTGGAAATAAAGAATGCGCCTATGCACTTTATGACGAACGTGGTGTTTTAAAATGTGCAATTGAGCAAGCGTTCTTTGACGGAAAAACAACATTTAGAAAGCCGATTTCCTGCCACCTCTACCCAATTCGTATTTCAAAGCATGACCATTATGATGCCCTCAACTACGACCGCTGGCATATTTGTTCAGACGCCTGTATACATGGAGAACAATTGGGTGTTGAGCTTTACAAATTTTTAAAGGCCCCATTGATAAGAAAATACGGAGAAAATTGGTACCAACAATTGGTGAGAGAAATTGAACCAGAGGGCGATACAGCCTTCAATATTATTTGATAATTCTATAGTTTTTGAACCCACCTATTACATAACCACCTAAAAGATTTTCCTCAATCCACGATAACATTCTGTATTTCAGACGTTCATGTTTCATTTTTTGCCTATTTATGGTAATCGGGCCACTGAATCTTAAGCTAGATTTCCAGTTAAGTTTTCCAATTATTTCACCCATAATAGCAGGGTGAGAAGCTTTAAATATTTTACAATAATCCATTCTACCATAATCAAATATTTTGTTAAAATCGGACCAAAAAGTATGATTATAATTTTTCATTACATGGTCATTTTTACTTTTCATTTTATCGGGAGGCCTTACCCAACCATAATGAAATACCCTGGCTTTTAGCGCTATGCAATTTAATTTTCTAGTTCCAGCCGATTTATGATAATTAAATTTTGCTAAATCATAAACAAATCTGTATGATTGTGCATCTCGCCATGAATGTATTTCTGGCAAATTCCTAATTATTCTTATTTCCTTTTTATACCAACAATGGTCAGCAAAATAATGCTCATAATCACCAAAAAAATGGAGATAATTAAACACAAAGCCCTCTACTTTTGTATTTTCCAAATTGGAATTACAAGCTTTTACAATTTCCCTTTTATCATTTTCATGAATTACCTCATCCCCTTGAAGGTAAAAAAGCCAGTCTCCAGTACAGTGACTTTTGGCAATATCAGTTTGGTTGGCATATTCTGAACCACCCTTATTTTTATCCAAATCCCAATGAGTGTTTACAATCTTTATTTTGGGGGAATTTAAGGTTTGTATTAATTCTAAAGTAATATCATCAGCATCACCTTCACCTAGGGCTATTACAAATTCATCAACCATATCTAAAATAGACAAAATAGATTCCTTTATTGGATAATAAAGTTTGTGTGCGTTCCGAAGAAAAGTAAATCCACTTATTGTCATTTTGATAGGTTTTCGCTCGACCAACTTTTGTTTTTCAGTGCAAATAAGTAATGATTTGTCATTTTCAAGAAAATAAGTGTTTGAAGCTTTAGTTTTGGTATTGTAAATAAAATAGCTCCTAAAACTGCTAAAGGACCTTTTATAAAAAAATAATTAAATAGTAAAACCAAATGTGAAAATAGTCTCTCAAAGCCATTTAGGTGCTTTGCATAATAAATATGCTTCGACTTTATTACCTCAGCTTTTGTAATGGCCGAAGTTTCAATGTTTTTGCGACTAGCTCCACCGTGCTTATGATAAATTTCAACATTAGTCAATAAAGCAATTTTGCCATTTTTATCAACAGTTTTTTTGCATAAATCAAGGTCTTCGCTATACATCCAAAACTCTTTACTCCAGCCTTCAATTTGGTTAAGCCAAGTCCTTGTGGTCATTATTACTGAGCCAGACACCCAATCCGGTTCAATAAAATCAACAGAATTAAGAGCTTTTATTTCAAACTTTTTAGAATTTAATTTTACAGAAATTGCTCTTAAAAGTCCAAAAATTCTAAAACCATTTGGGAAAAGTAAAAAATGTTTCTTTATGTTTTTGTGTTGCTTGCAAGATACAATCTTATAAGAATCGTTACTCTTCAAAAAATCTTTCATGCCAATAATTGCATCATTATTTGCAATTGTATCAGGGTTTAAAAACAATAGAAATTCACTACTTGAATGGTCCACCCCAAGATTACAGGCACCACCAAAACCTAGATTTTTTACTGATTTTACAAATTTAATTGAATTATATTTTTCAATAAATGAATCAATAATTCCATCATCCGAATTGTTATCAACTACAATTATTTCTAAATTATCTAATAGTTTAATTACATCTAAACAAGATTTTAAATACGTCCATGACCGGTAGTTGACTATAATTATTGAAATCATATGTAAAGATAATAAATATTACAAAGCCCTCCTGTCCTCGAAGTGGGAGTATTTTATGTGAATTCAAAATCTAAAAATATTCTTAATATCTAATTCAAATTTTGAATAGGACATTTTATTAAACGGGTGAATAGTAGGTTTTCAAAAAGACCCCTCCGGGGCTAAGGGGGCTATAAATGCAAATGTACAATGTTAAAAAGGACGTTTTGGAGGCTTTTAATCAAAAAAGACGCCCCCCAGAAGAAAACGTCTTTTTCATTCACCTAACCACTAAAAATAAACTGTTTTTTATGCTTTTTAATATGAATTAAATAATAAAAAAATCCATACTTTTGTAAATTTCTAATTGAACCCAAAACTAATAAATATTAACAAAGATTGCAAGAGTAAATTTTTAAAATTATTAAACGGTTACTTTACGTTGCCTAATCGCTTCAAATAGTACCACACCAGAAGCTACTGAAACGTTCAATGAGGCTACTCTCCCTAGCTGTGGAATAGTTGCAAAAGCATCAACTTTTCTAAGTATTTCATCGGAAATACCGTCTTCTTCTGAGCCCATCACCAAAGCTGTGGGTATGGTAAAATCAATAGCATACATGTCTTTATCAGCCTTTTCAGTACAAGCAACTATCTGTATACCAGAATCTTGCAAATAAGTAATTGCTTTTACCAGATCGTCTTCACGAGAAACTGGTATAAAATTAAGCGCTCCAGAGCTCGTTTTCATGGCATCAGCATTTATTTGTGCAGCACCCTTTGTTGGTAATATAATTAACTGCACACCAGCACATTCTGCAGTTCGGGCTATAGCTCCAAAATTGCGAACATCAGTAATTCTATCGAGTACTAAAATGAGTGGTACTTCCCCTTTTTCATAAATACCTGCAACTACAACATCCATTTTAGCATAGTTTATGGCCGAAACAAAAGCTACAACTCCTTGATGATTTTTTCGAGTTACTCGATCCAATTTCTCTTTTGGCACCTTGGACACTGGTATATTTTTCAACCTTGCAAACTCTAAAAGTTCGATACTGCCTAGCTCCCTTTGCACCAAAATCTTTTCAATTTCTTTTCCCGATCTTATGGTTTCTAAAACGGATTGCACGCCAAAAACAATGTCTTTATTTTCGGGCTTAGGTGGTTGAAATTTGAAGTAAGTTTTCTTTTTGGGGTCAAATTCTGACATATTTTTTTTGTTTTAATTTTAAAAGGGAAATAAAAATTATCTGTCAATAAATAATAGACAATAATGAGATATGAATATTGTAAAAACTATAAGTTTTCTCCTGCCCGTAAAGACTCTACTGCTGGAAACCAAATTGGCTGAAATTCTGAAAAGCGGCTCAATTCATAATGGTCCTCTATAAATTGATTTGGACGTTTTGTAAATGTGAAGTTGATTTCCGAAAATTTTGCATTTCTTGTGTACACCCAAACCTCCTTATCTTTCAAATGTTTTATATTGTCGGGCAGTCCCATTACTATATAAACCATGCCTTTATCGGTTTTCCAGCCTTCTTTATAGTTGGAAAAAAGAGAATTTGCATCCTCTACTTTTCTATACAATGACTTGATGTTTTTCTTTGCAACCAGCTGATTACCATTATGTAGCGCCAACCAAAACTGATCTAAACTTTTTTTAGGGTCGGGACTAACATTAATATTTTGATATTCTTGACTAGTAGTTAGGTAAACTAAGGGCTTGGCAAGCTGTGCTGGTTTAGTATATTTGGGGAAACGA
>JANMZR010000227.1:0-5118 GCA_031383555.1 Cytophagaceae bacterium
AGTGCTGTGCCAGAAGGCCTAGACTGGGATCTTTGGCAAGGGCCAGCTGCTTTGAGCAAATTCAGCAAAAACTATGTGCATTATAACTGGCATTGGCATTGGAACTATGGCAATGGCGAAATTGGCAACCAAGGCATCCATGAATTGGATATGGCACTTTGGGGCATGGACTTGGGCTTTCCCGAGGAAATTTCATCATCTGGTGGGCAATACCTTTGGGACGATTGCCGTGAAACCCCCGAAGTGCTTACTACTACTTTCAACTATCCAAAGCAGAAAAAACGCATAGAATTTGAGGTGCGTCCTTGGATGGGTAATAAGGAAGATGGCTTGGATGTTGGCAATATTTTTTATGGTGAAAAAGGCTATATGGTTATTCCTAATTATGATACTTATAAAACGTTTTTGGGCAGAGAAAGAGAGCCTGGCCCAGCAGGTAAAAAAGGTGGAGACCATTATGAAAACTTCGTAAAAGCTGTTTTAGCACGTGATACGAAGCTTCAAAATGGCCCAATTGAGCAAGGTCATTTGGCGGCTGGAATGGCACATTTAGCCAATATTTCGCATCGTTTAGGCCGAAAAGTAAACTTTGACCCTAAAACAGAGCGATTTATCAATGACAAAGAAGCCAACGCCATGCTGGGCAGAAAAGGCCGTGCAGCCTATATGATGCCTGAGATGGTTTAGGAATTAATTTTTTTTATTTTTTTTGAGAAACGTCAATCGGTTGGTTGGCGTTTTTTTTATGCCTTAATGTGGACAATTGTCCGCCGGTCAATTGTTTACAAAAAACTAAATTTGTATTCTTAAAAATTTACCATATGCTTAATATTCAATTTTAAAATAATAAAAATGGAAATTGTAAATACTAGAGAATTAATTGAGAAGCTTATATTACTTGACCCAGATGGCTTAGAAGTTTCAACCAGAATGGGTTATTTAACTACGACAAAAGCTGTTTACTATAAAAAAGGATTAATTTTTATTTTTAACATGGAATTTGACTTTAGTTTTGAACTTGAAAATGGTATAAAAGGAGAAGATTTTACAAAAAAATATGAAAAATGGTTTTGGAAAATTGATCAAATAATAAGTTGAATTTGAATTAAATTCCAAAATAAAAATTTTAACTAAAGAATTCTTCTTTCAATTTCATTAAGTTCCTTTGTCAACTGTCGCTTTGCTTCATTTATACTGTCTTTTTTTAATGGAATACCCATTACTAAAACCGTGTTCGTTACTTCGTTAATTCCGTTCTTATATTTTATTGTTTTCAATTCTAATTGGTCTGATGGATAACAAAGGAACCCATATTTAAAGTCTGTCTTACTAAAAGAAGTATAAGCCATAATTTGGTGTAAATCATGTCTGTGGTCGTCTTTCAGCGTTTCGCTATTGTCGAACTTGTTGTAAAGGTTTGATTTATATTTGGCGTCTATGAATACCAATAGGTTTTCCTTTTGATAAATAGCGTCTGGTTCAATGTGTTTTAGTTCCCAAGAATAATGTTTTGAAGTTCTCGAGTGGAATTTGAAATTTGCAAATAGTTTTCCTCCTGTCTCTTTAGCAACTGCTTTGAAAATGTATTGAACGAATTTTTCAAAAACATCTGAGAAGTCTACTCTCCAAGCTGTGCTGTCAACCAAATTAAAATTTAGAATTTTATTAGCTTGTTCTTTACACGTCTTTACTGTTGGGCTGTCAGATGATTTGGTAACAATATTATTTGTGGCTTTGGGTTTATGATGATATAGCTTTTCTTCAATGAAACTAAGCTTTACCCGAATAGTGTTTTTTATTCTTTGCGGTGTGTTGGAAGAAAGTAACTCGTTCTTACAAATGTCAAAAACATATCTTACTGCCACATATTCGCTATGAAACTCACTTAAAATGTTTTTTCGGGTTGGAAACTTTAAACGATTTTCAATTTTGTATTCGTTGTTGATGTATTTGTTCCAATTGATTTGACCAGCAGGTTGACTGGATATTTTTTCGATATTGTCAAACTTACGCCAAGGTCTTGTAAGCAATGCTTCAAGAGAAGCAATGAATTTCACTGCTTCTAAATATAAGGGTGGTCGGAAGTTTTTACCAGAAGCAAGAGGTAAGCTGTCAATAACTTCCGGGCTTATTTCTGTTCCAAGCAAATTCAGAATTTCAATATAATCTTCAAAACGGTCACGACCAGTAAACCTTGGCATTACAACAAAATCACCTATTTGCTTTCCTGTGTCAGATGCTCTTAGAGGAATAGTGCCAATGAAGCTGGAAGAACGAAATGTCAATGAGGTATTTTGGTCAGAGCCAATAATAAATGGCTGAACGCCTATGAACTTGAATTGCGATGAGTTATAGTCTATAAACTTTTGAAGGTACTGGCCTATAATTCTTTTATCAGCCGATTTAAACCATTTTTTTTGCAAAGCAATTCCACTTAACTGTCTTGATTGTTCAGTTAAGCAAGGCACTTCACAAAAAACATCTAATGGCTTGCTCATTCAAAAAGTGATTTGTTTATTCGAATAGCGAAATAATTATTGAATTCTTCTTTGGCATTTCTAATCAACCCTTCTTGTAAATATTCTTTAATCAATGGGAATATTTCGTACTTGATACGATTTGTCATTTCTTCTTCGCTGTCTGCAATAAAATACCCTTGTCCAGGTTGCAGCGATAATTCATTGCTTGAGGCGTACCAATCAAATATCTCTTGAATTCTTGCAAAATCCTCTTTGAAAAATTGGTTCGATTTTATTGCCTTTGGTTTTAATGTATACCAAGCAAATCGTCTACGCAATGCAAAGTCCACTACCGCCAAGCTTCTGTCAGCTGTATTCATAGTTGCGATTACAGAAAAATTATCTGGGAGTTTGTTAATCTTGAAACCAGGAGAAATTTCAATTTCAACATTCGATTTGTCCATTTTGTGTTCAAACAAATAGAAAATGGGGCCTAAAACATTCGAAAGGTTTGCTCTATTAATTTCATCAATTATTAAAAGTACCTTTTCTTTATCATGTTCTTTTGCATACTTCAATGCTTCTGTGAAGCTTCCTAAATTTTCTTTATAGCTAAGTTCTTTGTTATTAAGGTCTGGTCGTATACCAAAAATAAAATCTGAAAAACTTGTCTCTGCGTGGAACTGGGTAAAAAATGTTTTGGCTTTAATTTTTTCTGCAACTTCTTTTGCTGTTCTAGTTTTCCCAGTCCCCGGAGGTCCTTGAAGTACAATATATTTTCTTTCGTTCAAAAGATTTTTTACTTCTTCTGCTTCATCAATTGTCTCTGCCTTAAGGAAAGGTTCCAAAGCTTCTGAAATAGCTTTTCTGTGGTCTTTGTTTGATGGCCATTCTCTAAGTTTTGCGTAACCAGCTACAAATGCAGCAATTGTTTTCTTTCCTTCTTCGCTGTCCGGGTCATCAACAATTTGGCAAGCCGGTAAAACTTTAGTATAAGTCTTTATTGTGTTTTTTATGTGTTGTAAATCTAGGCTGCCAGTGATGGACTTTGGCAAACTTGTTTCTATGTCAGAAAAGTCCGATTTACAAAATCCCTTTTCGTTAATAAGTTTAGAAAATAGTCGTCTTAGTCCAGGATAGGTCGCAAGTTCATAGTCATTTTTAAAACCACTAGAACCAATACCCAAACAAACTAACCAAGGTAAGTCTTGGTCGTTTGGAAATATAGTTAATGAAAAGTCGTGGAATGGTCCCGAAGCTTCTTCTTCTGGATGAATAAAACCAAAATATGCTCCGTTGTCTTTTAAAGCTTCTTGTCCAGTGTTGTTTCGTTCAACGTAAGGTTTATTAAATTCGTTGTCAGTCTTGGCACCGAACTGTTCCGCTTTCTCTTTGATGAATTGTCTAATATTTTCTATGTTCATTTATTTTAAATATTTTTAAAATGTGGTAATTAAATGACTGGACTCTATTCATCAAAAAAGTCTATTATTTTGATTTCAAGAGCTTTTGAGATTTTCTCTAAAATTTCAATGGAGACATTTCTTTCTCCCCTTTCGATAGTTGGAAGATAGGTTCTATCAATTTCAGCTAAGTTTGCAAGCTTTTCTTGAGAAAGTCCCTTGGATTTTCTAAGCTCTTTAATTTTTAAACCAACTTTTTGTTTTATATTCATTGTGACAAAAGTTGTAAATTGTGGCCTATATTGCAACGGAGTATTGTCCGGTTTTTTTACTTTGAAATTGAAATAAACCATACTTTAAATGATCTAACCCTCATTGATAATAGCTTGACTTATATTAAATTAGCTATCAATTTTTTATAAACAACAGATTTTAACCATGCAACGTCGCCAATTCCTCCAAAACACAACAAAAATATCCCTAGCCGCTGGTGCTTGGGCGGTTTCTCCTGAAATATTTGCCAAAGATTATACTCGAAAATCAGCCAATGAAAAGATTGTATTTGGAGCAATTGGGGTAAATGGTATGGGCAATGGTATTATGAATTTGGCCATCAATCAGCCCAATACAGAATGTGCCGCCATTTGCGATGTGGATGCCAACGTGGCCAATAAACGTGCTGAGGAGGTTTTTAAGAAAACAGGTAAGCGACCAATCGTTTTTAACGATTATCGTAAAATGTTGGAAATGAAGGGTTTGGATGCTGTGAATATTGGTACACCTGATCATTGGCATTGCTTGCCCATGGTGGAAGCTTGCCAAGCGGGTAAGGATGTTTATGTGGAAAAACCACTCGGCAACTCCATCGCTGAGTGCAATGTGATGGTGGAGGCCACCCGAAAATATGGGCGCATTGTACAAGTAGGTCAACAACAACGGAGTGGTGAGCATTGGCAGCAAGCCATTAAAATGATTCAGTCGGGTGGAATTGGAAAGTTGAGGAAAGTGAATGTTTGGGGTAATTTCAACTATGCTGTAGGCCAAAAAATGGTGACTAATGAAGCTGTTCCTGCAGGTTTAGATTTCGACCGTTGGTTAGGCCCTGCACCTTTGAGAACCTACAATAAAACTCGCCATCATGGTTCTTGGCGCTTCTTTTGGGACTATGGCGGTGGCCTTATCACCGACTGGGGTGCTCATTTGATTGATGTGGCACTTTGGGCAAAAGACATAAAATTGGCTCCACTTTCAGCATC
>JANMZR010000254.1:0-3398 GCA_031383555.1 Cytophagaceae bacterium
AGTAGGTAGTGGTTTGCGGGTAGACAACCTTTTTGGCATATTCGGTATTTACGAAATTAATATATGGGTAAGTAATTTCTTGACAATTTTTATCTTTATTGCGCTTATAAATGCCATGAATTTGATTGATGGAATAGACGGACTAGCGGGTGGAATTGGTTTTATTGCTTCATTTATTTTCGGAATTTGGTTTTTTCTAAACGAAAATTTTGCCCTTTCTTTTTTGTCAGCAGCGGTTTGTGGTGCTCTAATTGGCTTTTTACGGTTTAATTTTTCAAGAACAAAAAAAATATTTATGGGCGACACTGGCTCATTAATATTAGGATTTTTGTTAACAATGTTTGCCATAAAATATATAAATCTTAATAAGGAGGTAGATCAAGCGGGCAATGCACTAGTTTATGGAAGTGCACCAGTAATTGCTGTAGTTGTGTTGATAGTGCCTATTTTCGATACACTTAGGGTCTTTTTAGTAAGAATTTTAAATAAAAAATCACCTTTTGAAGGTGATCGAAATCATTTACATCATATATTGGTTGACCTCGGAATAAGTCATATTAAAGCAACTACTATGCTGTGTTTTATAACCTTATGTTTGGCTGGCGCTTTTATGTATTTCAGGACATTTTTCTCCAATACTGAATCACTGTTTATATTGATAGGTCTTTTCTTGATATATTTGGTAGTTTGCTTTTTACTTAAAAATGTTCTGGATAAAAGAGATTCAGTTATTATTGAAGAATTTCAAAAGGTTGAACCTCAACAAATTATAAATTAATTTTGATCAAATCTCATAGATTTGGTACTCTATCGCTATTTCAGTATTTTCAAATACTTCTTTTGCTTCAAGTAGGTTTTCGGTTAGGTCGTGATACCTCGAAGAGAAATGTCCAATTAGCAATTTATCTGCATTGGCCAATTTGGCAATTGAAGCAGCTTGCTTGGAAGTGGAGTGTAATGTTGCATTGGCACGAAGCAATAAGTCTTCCTTAAAAGTAGCTTCATGATACAATAAGTTTACGTTGGCTATTTGGTTAATAATTTTTTCTGAAAATGCGGTATCAGAACAATAAGCATAGCTTTTAGGTTGTGCAGGCTCCTGGGTGAAATCTTTAAAATTAAATATTACCGAGTTATCTTGATTTAAAACATCCATTCCGTTTTTTAAAGCTATAATTTCCTCGATTGTAGCCTCTGAAGGTAATTTTCCCTTAATAATGTTTCTTTTTTTTTGCTTTTCAATAAATAAAAACCCACAGCAAGGAATTCGATGTATTAATGGAACGGTAGAAATTGTTATAAACTCATTATCAATGATTGCGTATGCTTTTTCAGTATCGAGCTCAATAAATTCTAATTTAAAATGTAAGGTAGTTCTTGCATATCGCAACTGAATTATTATTATTTCATTGAGTCCTTTAGGCCCAAAAATGGTCAATGGTTCGGTTCTATTTGCTAAATTAAGCGACGAAATAAGGCCAATCAACCCGAAATAATGGTCGCCATGTAAATGGCTTATAAATATATTTTTAATTTTATTTGCCTTTACTTTTAGCTTAATTAGCTGATTTTGAGTGCCTTCACCGCAGTCGATAAGGTAGTATTCATGATCGTCGGAGAGTATTTGAGCACTTGGATTTCTTAATAAGCTTGGCGTGGCCGATCCTGTTCCTAATATTGTAACTTTCAATTCTCTTTTTTTATATTATTCATAATCTCTTACAGAATCTTGCCCAAATTCATCGGCTTCCTCTTCTTCCTCTTCTCTAAAATCGTTTTCAAGTTCGTTTAGGTATATGGCTTCTGCAGCTTCTTCGTTAGTGCTAAAAATAACCAATTCCTCAAGTTTGGCCTCATCTAGTTGCACAATGACTTCTGGATTTTTTGTAGTAATAACTAATATTCCATTTTCATTTGCACATATTTTCCCAACTTTTTTTATTAGTGCTAAAGCAGATGATGAAAGATCATTTAGTTTCTCAAAATCAAAAATAAAATTACAATAACCTTCTCTAAATAAACTTGCAACCTTCTTTTCAAGTTCTTCTGAAATGTTTTTTTCCAGAACTTCAGCGTCTACAATTATAAGAGCATACTGCTCATTTTTATCTATCTTTAACATTTTACTTTAAAATTAAATCGTTCAATACTATGTTCAAATAATGACATAAGACAAATTTGAAAAATAATTAAAAAACTTGGTTATTTCTATATTGAATATGCAATGAGTCTTGCAAATGAATAATAATTAGGAATACTTTAGTCAGAAAATACTTAACTATAAATGTTTCTATATTTGATAAGTTGATTAATGTTGTCTTCTATTCTTGCAAGAGCACTATTATTATCTGGTTTTTTGAAATTTTTGCCCGTAATTACTTCATAAAGCTCAATATATCTGTTTGAAATATCTTCAACAATTTCATCTGTCATTTCAGGAACTATTTGCCCCTCCTTGCCTTGGAAACCATTAGCAATAAGCCATTCTCTCACAAATTCTTTCGATAGTTGTTTTTGAGGGAGCATATTTGCTTGCAGCTCTTCATAACCTTTTTTGTAAAAATAACGAGACGAATCAGGCGTATGTATTTCGTCAATTAAATGTATTTTATTGTTAAATAGGCCAAATTCATATTTAGTATCAACCAAAATGAGATTACGATCAGCGGCCATTTGGGTACCTCTTTCAAATAGCATCAGGGAATAGGTTTCAAGTATTTCATAATGTTCAGCTGAAACTAGGCCTTGCTCTATTATTTCTTCTTTTGAAATGTCTTCATCATGCCCCTCATGCGCTTTAGTTGACGGTGTTATAATAGGATTTGGTAGTTTATCATTTTCATGGAGGCCTTCTGGTAAAACTACACCGCATAAAGTTCGTATTCCCTCTTTGTATTCACGCCAAGCATGCCCAGCCAAATAACCCCTTACCACCATTTCAACTGCGAAAGTTTCACATTTTATACCAAATGAAACATTTTCATCTGGTACACATAACAACCAATTGGGTGCGATATCTGCAGTAGCATGCAAAAAGTGGGAAGCAATTTGGTTTAAGATTTGACCTTTGAAAGGGATTTCTCGAGGTAAAATAATATCAAAAGCTGAAATTCTATCGGTTGCAACAATAGCCATATTATTGCCGAAATAGTAAACATCTCTAACCTTTCCCCTATAAAAACCAGTTTGGTTTTTAAAATTATAATTTGTTTCTTTTATAGAATTCACCTAGGTATTTTTTCAAAAATTCACCATAAAATACAATTCAATTGAATTTTATGGTTAAAAATTTATTTTCAAAAATAAAGTTAGAGATTTATGATTATATTATAAATTATTACTTGAAAATAATCTGAATATAAATGCCCTTCAGTAAATAAATAGTGAAAAATATATTA
>JANMZR010000265.1:0-2796 GCA_031383555.1 Cytophagaceae bacterium
AAAAAAACCTCATCACTGCTCTCTTTCAAAGGTGAGGGAGTCAACAGAATTCGGGTTTTTAATGATGCCCCTACTATCATTTCATAAACTTAATTGAATATATAATTTTAGTGTCTGAAAAATCTATAATTTTATATAAAAAAAATACTCTTATTCTTTCGAAAATAGCAAAAAAACTAATGCAAAATCAACCCTATATAGGTGGCTGGAAGTCGATTTATTATTCTTTAAATGTGGCCAAAGAGGTTGGTTGGGATCATTTTTACAAGTCGATTACCTCAAAAAATACCTGTAAAACTTGTGCCTATGGCATGGGTGGCCAAGCCGGTGGAATGAAAAATGAAGCTGGCGATAAACTTGAAATTTGCAAAAAGAGTATACAAGCTCAACTCACTGATATACAAAAGGGTATAGAGCTAGATTTTTTTGCAAAAAATAGTATTGCTGATTTATTAAAGCTAAAACCAAGGACTTTGGAACGTCTTGGTCGATTGGACATTCCTATTTATAAAAGAGCTGGTGACACTAATTATTTACCTATTTCATGGGAGGAGGCCTTTGAAAAAATGGTAGCCAAATTCATAGTGACTGATTCCAATAAGAGTTTTTTTTATAGCTCAGGTCGTAGCAGTAATGAGGCAGCATTCCTATTGCATTTATTTTCAAGATTATATGGTACCAACAATGTGAACAATTGCTCCTATTATTGTCATCAAGCTTCTGGAGTAGGCATGAGTAATATGTTGGGTACTGGCACTGCCACTGTTGACCTTGCTGACCTCAAAAACAGCGACCTAATATTTGTGATTGGCGCCAACCCAGCCTCCAACCACCCTCGTTTTGTGACCGAGCTATTACATTGCAGAAGGCGTGGTGGTAAAGTGGTAGTAGTAAATCCAATGAAAGAACCTGGTTTAGTCAAATTTGCCATACCGAGCGATGTGCGGTCGATGATGAGCACAGGTTCGGAAATAGCCTCCCATTATTTACAACCAAAAATAGGTACCGATGTCAGTTTAATAATGGGTATTTGTAAGTACCTTATTGAAAATGAATTAGTTGGTACGAATTTTATCAATTCGAATACTGAAGGATTTCTCCCTTTTTCTGAAAAACTAAAGGCAACCTCTTGGCTTGAAATAGAAGAAAATTGTGGCATCAATAAGTCTGAAATTATTGAAATAGCGGAATTATATGCTCATTCGGAAAATGTAGTATTTACTTGGGCGATGGGCATCACGCACCATAAAAATGGTGTGGAAAATGTTGAAGCCATTGTAAATTTAGCCTTATTAAGAGGCATGATTGGCCGTAAAAATGCTGGATTATTGCCATTGCGAGGGCATTCAAACGTGCAGGGTGTTGGCTCAATTGGTGTGATGCCTACTTTGAAGAAGAAAATATTTGAAAATATAGAGCATCATTTCAAATTAAAACTGCCCACAACTTTGGGCTGGGACACCATGCGATGTATGGAAGAAGCCCATAAAGGTAATGTCGATTTGGCCTTTTTGATGGGTGGAAATTTGTATGGATCTAACCCCAATCAAACCTATGCTGAAAAAGCCCTGAACAACATTCCATTCAAAGTTTTTTTAACCACCACCATAAACGAAGGTCACCTAAAAGGCATTGATAATGAGGTGCTTATATTGCCAGTATTAGCTCGTGATGAGGAAGTACAAGCGACTACACAGGAGTCGATGTTTAACTTTGTAAGGTTGAGTGATGGTGGTTTGGGGCATCTAAAACAAGCTAAATCGGAAGTAGAAATATTGGTTTATTTGGCAAAAGCTGTACTCAATAATGCTCCAATTGATTTTGATATTTTCAAAAACCATAAAAATATTAGGCAAGCAATTGGCTCAATAATACCAGGATATTCAGCTATTTCTGAAATTGATGCTACAAAAGAAGAGTTCCAAATTGAGGGCCGTACTTTTCATGAAGCCAAATTTGAAACCCCGACTGGAAAAGCCAGTTTTGTTGTAAATAATTTGCCCGTTTTTGATGAAAAACCAAATGGATTTCGACTGATGACTATAAGAAGTGAAGGGCAATTTAACTCTATTATTTACGAAGAAGAAGATGCTTGGCGTGGTCAAAAAGAAAGGGATATTTTATTGATGAACCCTGCTGATATTCAGGAATATGGCTTTATTGAAAATCAAAAAATAACCCTAAAAAGTGCAGTTGGTCAGGTAAATAACTTAAAACTACGCCCTTTTGATATTTCCAAAGGAAGTGTAGCGGGCTATTATCCTGAATTGAATCCGTTGGTATTATCGGCGGTGGATCCTCGTAGTAAAACGCCTTCATTTAAAAATACTTTGGTGGAGATATTCAAATAAAAAACCTCAAGTTACGCACCCCGCCCATCCCCTTTCCAAAGTAGAGGGGCGTTAACCTTAATGAAAAGAGGTTTACCTAGGCCCTCTACCATTTCCTCTGCTTTTCCCTTTTTCTCTATTGTAAGAATATGATCTTTGGCTCTCCTGTTTACGATTGTTTTTATAACTATAATTGTTTCTATTGTTATGGCTATTATTTCTATCGTTATAATAATTCCTATTGCGATTGTTTTGATAATACCTTGGTCTTGAGAAATTATTACCATAATAGTTGGGTCTATAATTTCGATAGTAACGGTCGTTGTAACCAAAACCATTTCGATAACCTCCTCCTCCATAAAAGCAAGATGAAAGGCCTGCTGTCATTAAAAAAACTAAAATACCTATTTTTATATTTTTCATATTTGTATTAGTTTGATTTTTAGACAAATATGTAAAATTGTTT
>JANMZR010000300.1:0-40203 GCA_031383555.1 Cytophagaceae bacterium
ATCGACGGGGAGGTTTGGCACCTCGATGTCGGCTCGTCACATCCTGGGGCTGGAGAAGGTCCCAAGGGTTCGGCTGTTCGCCGATTAAAGTGGCACGCGAGCTGGGTTCAGAACGTCGTGAGACAGTTCGGTCCCTATCTGCTGTGGGCGTAGGAAGATTGACGGGGCCTGACCTTAGTACGAGAGGACCGGGTTGGACTGGCCGCTGGTGAGTCTGCTGTTCCGCCAGGAGCATGGCAGAGTAGCTACGCCGGGTTCGGATAAGCGCTGAAAGCATCTAAGTGCGAAGCCGGCCTGAAGATGAGTCTTCCTTCAAAGAAGAGCCGTTGTAGACCACAACGTTGATAGGCTGCAAGTATAAGTGTAGAGATATGCTAAGCTGAGCAGTACTAATGGCTCGAAAGCTTCACTAATTATTGAAAAATAATGAATAAAGCTGATTAAGCTAGAAATAGCAAAAATAGCAAAATAGAATAAAGACAGAAAGTTAATAATCTCCCGCAACATAGCCTAAAGAAATTATAAAGAGCTTCATGGCGCCGATAGGGCGAGTGGCACACCTCTTCCCATCCCGAACAGAGAAGTCAAGCCTCGCTCCGCCGATGATACTGCAATCAAATGCGGGAAAGTAGGTAAGCGCCAGGATATTAAATCCTAAAATCCTCAATCATTTATTTGGTTGAGGATTTTTTATTGTCCAACAATTATAGGTTCGGACCGTTATAGAATATATGGGATTAAGCAAAAAGGGATCAAGTAAGAAAAATAATTAACTGTTAGACTTTAGCTATTAATACGAATTAAGAGTTAAAAAATTAAATTTTTAAAAAAGCGGCTAGCTTTCTGAAAATATTGATTTTTTTTCATTGGAAGGCCTTACACTACATGCTCTTTGAATATCTGTTTTTACGATTAACCAGCGGTTCGCCGCCCGATTGAAAAGGATACTATTGGTTGCCTTATTTATGAGACTGCTTATCAAAACATTTTATTGAAAGCGGCTTCAAATTGTTTTAGGTTTTCTGGCTGTGCTTTTCTAGCTTTTATTGTGTAAACATCCATGCATTATTTTCAAAATATTGATTTTGAAAATATTCTTTTTTTGTATAAATTTCATCGCCCAAAAGGATATGTTCTTAATGTTTGACCAAAATTGACGGTAAACATTTAGTTCATTTTCTGAGGCTTTAGTACTTACAATACTTTCAGGATGAGGCATATGACCATTATATTGAAAGCCTAAAGCATGAAGTTTTGACCATAATAATAAAAGTTTTTAGTATAGCAATATCGTTTGTCTGTTAATTCCTCCTCTACTTTCCTGGGTCTTTTTCCAGAGTTTGTGATAATAGGCATTGAATCTAAAGACTATTTTCACTAGAAATACTGCTGGGTGCAAATTCAGTAATTAATTTGTTTAAGAGCATACTAAAAGCGTCAACAAGCCTATTAAGTCTGATATTAAAAGCGACATAAGAAGGTAGCTTAGGAAACCAGTTGGCGTAATAATTTTTAATAAATTTGAGCATCTCTGAGATTGAAATTCTTTTTTCAGCATGCACACACAAAAATAAATAGTTGCAATTTCTTGGTCAGTAAAATCTAAAGAATTATTATTTGTAAACCTTTGACATTGGTATTGTATTTCATTTTCATCACAAATAAAGCAGTAAATTTTTACTAATTTTGATTGATTCGCCTGATTAATCATGTGTGTTTTTAGTGCTTGGTAACACAATTAATATATTGAATATCAGGCACATAACCTAATCATTATACTCTTTTTTTGCTATGTTTTGTCATTGTTTTCAATATATATTAGAACAACTAAAAGTACTTTTAACTCTTAATCGTATTATTAATAAAATTGTATGTATTAGTTATTAATTCAACAACATTTATCAGTTCTGGAATACTAAATAAAATTATTTACTTTTCACAAATTAATTTGGGTAATCTTATTGGGAGGGGTGGGGGGTAGTACTGAAATTTTGAAAAAGAATAATCTTTTAATTCATTGATATTTAAGTCTTTTCAATTATATTTTCTTTATTCCCTACGGATTTAAGGGAAAATAATATTTAAATTGATGGTGAATCAAATAGTCAAAACATTTCCACTAGATTCACTAATCAGATTGCCTAATGGGGCGGATTAAATTTTCCAATAGATATGTGATACAATAATTTAGAAGGACTTCCTGCGAAAAATATTCTGGGGAAATTTATTTGGAAAATGTCAAAGAAAAAAAAGTTCAAATGGTATAAAAGGAATATTGACAAGTGGTTTTTGGCTGCTACAATTTTAAAATTATTCAACTCCTGCATCTATAATATTTGTTATTTTCCATACTCCTTTTATTTCTTCCTTTTTAATTATTATGTTTCCCGATTTAAGATTATCTGAATGCAACGTAAGTGTGTTTTTGGAAAGTAAGTCGTTGTCTTTAATGCGCTTGACTACAAAAAAATCACGGTAAATAATTGCATAAACACCGCCTGTAATATAAGGCCACTCAGTTTCCGAAATTTGATTTGCTAATACTTTATTGCCACTCTGTAGCTGTGGACTCATACTATTACCTTGAATCTCAATTACGACGGGGTGTTTTTTGTTTTTAAGGTTTGCTTTTAAAACGGAATGTTTGCCTAAATCTTCATATTTTAGGCTCACATTATAATTTTCAATAAAACTTGCCTGAAACTTTATAGGTAAATAGGGAATTTCTTCATAGGATAGGTCATCTACTAAAGCACCTTCCTTTTTTGAGTGTATTAAAATTGGCTCAACTCCTTTAAATATATAATCTGGGTTAATTTCAGGATATTTTTCTATCAGTTTGAAAATAGTATTATAGGAAGGTTTGGTTTTTCCATTCATAATATTGTAAAATTTTGAAGAATTTTCATTCAATATTTTGGCAATTTGGTATGTGGTAAGGTCTAAAGCTTCAATAATATTTTTAAGTCTAGTATGTATATTATTAGTTGCCATGAGAAATTAAATATAAGTTTTTTAACGTATAAATATATGAATAATATTTGATAAATACGTTTTAAACAAGCTACAATTTAAAAATATACTATTAAATAATTTAGGTTTGGTTGTAATTATCTTTAAATTACTGGGGGCATAACCACCTACTTGCTAAAGAAGCTTGTGTTGTTAAAAGATTGTCGAAAGGGTATTATTGGAATATTAAAAAATGAATTTATTATAAAAATGGATGAAACATTAATTCTTTTTTGCATATTAAAAATGAGTGTGTTATCTTTGCACTCCGTTTTGGAAACGGTAACAATCAGCTTATTTTTGATTGCTTATTACGGGCATGGTGCAATGGTTGCATACGGGTCTCCAAAACCTTTGATCTGAGTTCGAATCTTAGTGCCCGTGCTCTTTTAATAGTTTTATTTGAAACAATATGATTGACTTATTTAAAGCATCTTGGACAGAAGTTACACAACATGTAACTTGGCCCAAATTCTCAGATTTGCAAGCAAGCTCTACACTAGTGCTGATTGCCTCTTTAATATTTGCTCTTTTGGTTGGAGTAATAGATTTTGTATTTAAATCTGGTTTAGACCTTTTTTATAAATCATTTTAAGGTGTGCTTTTAAAAAACACTTTATAATTAGAATAATATTTTTATTATGGCTGAAACTAAATGGTATGTGTTGCGGGCTGTTTCTGGACAAGAAAAAAAGATAAAAGTTTATCTTGAAAATGAAGTGGCTCGTCAGAATTTATCTGATTATGTACCGCAGATATTAATACCTTCCGAAAAAGTTTATGAGGTCAGAAATGGTAAGAAACGTGTTCGAGAAAAGTCGTTTTTCCCTGGGTATATTATAGTTGAGGCTGATCTTTCACATGGGGAGGTGAGTCATATTGTAACATCAATGCCTGGAGTAATTGGTTTTTTGAGTGCTAATACAGGTGGAACTTCAAAAACCCCTATACCACTCCGATTATCAGAAATTAATAGAATATTAGGAAAAGTTGATGAAAATTCTCAAGAAGAAGTAATTGCAGCAGCTACTTTCTTAAAAGGAGAAACAATTAAAGTAATGGACGGGCCTTTTAGTGGCTTTGAAGGTACTGTTGAGGAAATTTTTGACGAAAGGAAAAAATTAAATGTGATGGTCAAAATATTTGGCAGAAATACGCCAGTTGAATTGAACTATTCGCAAGTAGAAAAGTAGTGATGAGATAATAGTGGTAAGAGATGAGTTTTGGAATATTCTAACATCTAACATCCAATATTTAACATCTGAATTTGAGTTACGCACACCAAAAATAATTGAAACAATAAATTGAAACTGGGGCTTCCAACCATTAAGTTTTGAGATAGCGTTTCATCACAAAAAAGTTAAACATCAAACAAAATGGCAAAAGAAATTGCTGGCTATGTCAAGTTGCAATGCAAAGGCGGGCAAGCCAACCCTTCGCCACCAATCGGCCCTGCATTAGGTTCGAAAGGTTTGAATATCATGGAGTTCTGTAAGCAATTTAATGCTAGAACTCAAGATAAGCAAGGTGTTGTATTGCCAGTATTGATTACTTATTTTGCTGACAAATCATTTGAATTTGTTGTAAAAACTCCACCAGCACCAATTTTGATATTGGAAGCTGCAAAAGTAAAGTTAGGTTCGGCTCAGCCAAATCTTAAGAAAGTTGGATCAGTGTCATGGGATCAGGTAAAAGAAATTGCCGAAATCAAAATGCCTGACCTTAACTGTTTTACTGTGGACAAAGCAATGAGTATGATTGCTGGTACTGCTCGTTCGATGGGAATAACTGTAACTGGCGACAAGCCATTCTGATTTAAAGTTGAGGTAAAATAATTCCAATACAAAATCGATAAATCAAAGCAAACAAAAACAACACTTTTAAAATAATTTGTTTTTAAAAAATTTGTTTTGATTTTAATTTTTTGGCTTAGATAATTAGATTTCCAAAACAAAAAATTCTAAAAACAAAAATGGCTAAATTAACAAAAAAGCAAAAAGAAGCACTTTCAAAATACGATAGCACCCAGTCATTTTCATTGACAAAAGCTGCCGAGATTTTGAAAGATATTTCGTATACGAAATTTGATGCTTCTGTGGATATTGATGTTCGATTAGGCGTTGATCCTCGTAAAGCTGATCAAATGGTGCGTGGAGTTGTGGCCCTTCCTCATGGAACTGGTAAAGATGTAAGAGTACTTGTACTTTGCACACCAGATAAAGAAGAAGAAGCTAAGGCTGCAGGTGCTGACTTTGTTGGCCTTGACGAATATATCGCTAAAATTGAAAAAGGATGGACAGATATCGATGTAATCATTACTATGCCAACAGTTATGGCAAAAATTGGTAGACTCGGTAGAGTGTTGGGTCCTAGGAGTTTGATGCCAAACCCAAAGTCAGGTACTGTAACTTTGGAAGTTGGTAAAGCCGTAAAGGAAGTAAAGGCTGGAAAAATTGACTTTAAAGTCGATAAATTCGGAATTATACATGCTTCAGTCGGAAAGGTAAGTTTTTCACCTGAAAAAATTGCCGAAAATGCACAAGAAGTATTAAACACATTAATGAAATTGAAACCGAGCTCTTCAAAAGGCACTTATGTTCGTAGTATTAATATGAGCGCAACAATGTCGCCTGGTGTTTCAATTGATAAAGCAACAGTAACAGGACTATAATATGACTAGAGAAGAAAAATCGGTAATAATCGAAGAATTAAGTGAGAAATTTAAAGTTACTCCTTATTTCTACATCACTAACGCCTCTGGAATGTCCGTTGCCGAAACAAATAATTTGCGTAGGGAATGCTTTAAAAGAGGTGTTGAGTACAAAGTGTATAAAAATACATTGATTGGCAAGGCCCTTGAAACTTTGGATACAGACTATACTTCTTTTTCAGAAGCAGGCGTATTAAAAGGATTTTCAGGAGTTATGTTTCATCCAGAGTCTGGTAAAGAAGCAGCCAAATTAATAAAAGAATTTATAAAAAGCTCAGGTAGTAAAAACCTTAGACTTAAAGGTGCTTCTGTTGATAATAGTTTATTCATCGGCCATGATCAGTTGGACGCTTTAATAAACCTAAAGTCAAAAACAGAATTAATTGGAGAGGTTATTGGTTTATTGCAATCGCCTGCTAAAAATGTTATTTCTGCACTTAAAAGCAGTGGTGGCAAATTAGCTGGTATATTGAAAACACTCGAAGAGCGTGCAGCATAAATTCGTATTTGACATACACAGAAAAATAGTGAGCAAATAGGTTCAATTATTTTTGTTTTAGTGGATGTTAAGTTAAATATTAGTTGAGCGATTTGCTCACAAAAAAAAATTGGGATTTGTTTTCCCAGTTTATTAAAAACAATTTTACATAATAATAACAATTAATATTTTATAAAAATGGCAGATTTAAAAGCATTCGCTGAGCAGTTGGTTAACCTTACCGTTAAAGAAGTAAACGAACTTGCAGCAATATTGAAAGACGAGTATGGCATTGAGCCAGCAGCAGCAGCAGCCGTAATGGTTGCAGGTGGTGGTGCAGCAGCAGGTGGAGATGCTCCAGTAGTTGAAGAGAAAACATCTTTTGATGTAATCTTGAAATCAGCTGGTGCAGCTAAGCTATCGGTTGTGAAATTAGTAAAAGACCTTACTGGGCTTGGCTTGAAAGAAGCTAAAGACTTGGTTGATGCTGCTCCAAAGGCAGTTAAAGAAGGTGTTTCTAAAGACGAAGCAGAAGGTTTGAAAAAATCATTAGAAGAAGCTGGTGCTGAAGTAGAAGTTAAGTAATTCCTATTTTTTCTCTTATTGAGAATTTTAAAAAGGTGTTGGATGTAAGTTCACCACCTTTTTTTGTAAAAAACATATTAGTTTTTTATTATCACCCCATAACCATGACCAATTTAACAAAATAAAATTTGTTAAACTAAATTCATTTTTGTACCTTTGCAGGCTATTTGCCATTTACTGAAACAATCATTCCTTTCGTAGAGGACTGGTCAAGGGTTTTTGAGCATCTCATTTCTACGGGGCGCTTTCGATAATACATTGAAAATGAAGGGAAAAGCCTAAAAATTTCCTAAGTTGATCTTAATAATTCACATTAAAAAAAATTCAACGCCTTGATTACCAACAAAAAATTACCAAGACAAAATTTTGCCAGGGTTAAAACCGTGCTCGAATATCCCGATTTTTTAGATATTCAGCTACAAAGTTTTAAAGACTTTTTTCAGCTTGAAACAGCAGCTGACAATCGGACCGACGAAGGCCTTTTTAAAGTATTCGCAGAGAACTTCCCTATTTCGGACTCTCGTGATAACTTCGTTTTAGAATTTATCGATTATTCGGTAGATGCTCCAAAATATTCAACTGACGAGTGTATTGACCGTGGTCTTACCTATTCAGTGCCCTTAAAAGCTAAGCTTCGCTTGAGCTGTAATGACGAGGACAACGAAGATTTCGAAACTATTGAGCAGGAAGTATTTTTAGGAAATATTCCTTATATGACTTATAAAGGGTCATTTATTATCAATGGTGCTGAGCGAGTAATCGTATCTCAGTTGCATCGCTCACCAGGAGTATTTTTCTCGCAAAGCCGCCATACTAATGGCACAAAGCTATATTCAGCGAGAATTATCCCATTCAAAGGCTCATGGATTGAGTTTGCAACTGACGTAAACAACGTAATGTATGCTTATATTGATCGCAAGAAAAAGTTTCCAGTAACTACACTTTTACGTGCTATTGGCTTTGGCTCTGACAAAGATATTCTTGATCTTTTCGGCCTATCTGAAGAAGTAAAAGCGGACAAAACTAATTTAACAAAAGCGATTGGTCGCCGATTAGCCGCAAGGGTACTTCGTACTTGGCAGGAGGATTTTGTAGATGAAGAAACTGGTGAAGTGGTATCAATCGACAGAAACGAAGTGCTATTGGAGCGTGATTCTGAGCTTAAGCAGGAAGATGTTGATGTAATTTTAGAATCAGGTCTTTCAACTGTAATCCTTCATAAGGAAGACATGAACGTGGCGGATTATAACATCATCTATAATACATTACAAAAAGACTCATCCAACTCTGAAAAAGAGGCCGTTGAGCAAATTTATCGTCAATTACGTAATACAGAGGCTCCTGATGAGCAGACTGCTAGGGATATTATCCAAAGTTTGTTTTTCTCAGATAAGCGTTATGACTTGGGCGAAGTTGGTCGATATAGAATTAACAAAAAATTAGGTCATGATTTAAACAATGCTACACGTGTATTAACCACCGAAGACATCGTTTCAATCGTGAAATATTTAATTGGTTTGATCAATTCAAAAGCTCTGATTGATGATATTGATCACCTTTCAAACCGTCGTGTGCGTACAGTTGGCGAGCAACTATATGCCCAGTTTGGTGTAGGCTTGGCTCGTATGGCTCGTACTATTAAGGAAAGAATGAACGTACGTGACAATGAAGACTTTAAACCAGTCGATTTGATTAACGCTCGTACATTATCGTCAGTAATTAACTCATTCTTTGGTACCAACCAGCTTTCACAATTTATGGATCAGACCAACCCATTGGCTGAAATTACCCATAAAAGGAGAATGTCGGCACTTGGACCTGGTGGTCTTTCACGTGAAAGAGCAGGTTTTGAGGTACGTGACGTACACTATACTCACTATGGTAGGCTTTGTACTATTGAAACGCCTGAGGGGCCAAACATTGGTCTGATTTCTTCACTTTGCGTACATGCCAAAGTGAACTCAATGGGATTCATTGAAACACCATATCGATCAATTGAAGATGGCAAGGTAAACATTAATAAAGGAGTAACTTTCCTTACTGCTGAAGAAGAGGACGGTCAACATATAGTTCAATCGAGTGCAACAATTGACGAAAAAGGTAAATTCCTTGTATCGAAAGTAAAGGCTCGTTTTGAAGGTGATTTTCCAATGGTATTGCCTGAGGAAGCCCAGTTGATGGACATTGCTCCGAACCAAATTGTATCGGTCGCTGCTTCAATGATTCCTTTCTTGGAGCATGATGATGCTAACCGTGCTTTGATGGGCTCAAACATGCAGCGTCAAGCGGTTCCACTTTTAAGACCTGAAGCCCCAATTGTGGGTACTGGACTTGAAGCGAGAATTGCAGTTGACTCACGTGCATTAGTTATAGCTGAAGGCGATGGAGTTATTGAAAAAGTAGATGCTAGTGGAATTGTAGTAAAATATGATAGAACTGACGAACAACGTTTAATTAGCTTTGAAGGCGATTCAAAAGCATATAATTTGATTAAGTTCCGCAGAACTAACCAAGATACTTGTATAAACTTACGCCCGATAGTATTTAAAGGGGAAAGAGTGCTAAAAGGTCAGGTTTTATGCGAAGGTTATGCAACTCAAAATGGTGAATTAGCTTTAGGTAGAAACATGAAAGTGGCCTTCATGCCTTGGCAAGGTTATAACTTTGAGGATGCTATTGTGATTTCTGAAAGAGTAGTTCGTGATGATATTTTCACCTCAATCCATATTGATGAATATGAATTGGAAGTACGTGATACAAAACGTGGTGAAGAAGAGTTTACGTCAGAAATACCAAACGTCTCAGAAGAAACTGTACGTAATTTGGACGAAAATGGAGTAGTAAGAATTGGTGCCGAAATAAAAGAAGGCGATATACTTATCGGAAAAATTACCCCAAAAGGGGAGTCAGATCCAACTCCAGAAGAAAAACTATTAAGAGCAATATTCGGAGATAAAGCTGGCGATGTAAAAGATGCTTCTAAAAAAGCACCTCCATCATTGAAAGGTATAGTAATTGACACCAAATTGTTTAGTCGTCCTAAAAAGGATAAAGATGTAAGGCAGAAATCGAAAGATGATGTGAAAGCCTTAATGAAAAAATACTCTAAAGACTTATTGGCCAAGCGTGAGCTGATGATCCAAAAAGTAACTGAGTTATTAGGCAGCAAAGTCTCACAAGGAATTAAGCATAAATTTGGCGCCGATATTATATTAAAAGGAACTAAGTATAATCGGGAAGTAATAGAAACTAGTCTTTTCCCTGATAAAAACATCTATCGTGATGAAAGTACTTATTCAGTTGCTGAAGAGGTGAATTTAATTTCAGACTTAATACTTGACAATGCAACTGACGAGCCAGCAACAAATGCAGCTTTAAGTCAATTAGTTAAAAACTATATTGTTACACGTAACGAAATAGCAGGTCAGTTTAAGCGTGTACGTTTCTCATTGGAAGTTGGTGATGAATTGCCAGCAGGTATTGTGAAGCTTGCCAAAGTTTATATTGCTAAAAAACGCAAGTTGAAAGTAGGCGATAAAATGGCGGGTCGTCACGGTAATAAAGGTGTTGTAGCCCGTATTGTTCGTGATGAAGATATGCCTTTTCTTGAAGATGGAACCCCGATGGATATTGTATTGAATCCGCTTGGTGTACCTTCTCGTATGAACATTGGCCAGATTTATGAGACAGTTTTGGGCTGGGCTGGTGAGAAATTAGGAAGAACCTACTCAACACCGATATTTGATGGAGCAACTGAGGCTGAGGTAGCTGCAGAACTTACCGAGGCAAAACTTCCTGATTGGGGTCGTACTTATTTGTACAATGGCTTAACTGGCGAAATGTTTGATCAGCCGATTACTGTAGGTATCATCTATATGTTGAAACTAGGTCACTTAGTTGATGACAAGATGCACGCACGTTCCATCGGACCATATTCATTAATTACACAACAACCATTAGGTGGTAAAGCACAATTTGGTGGTCAGCGTTTTGGTGAAATGGAGGTTTGGGCGCTTGAAGCATTTGGAGCAGCAAATATTTTGCAAGAAATA
This sequence comes from Cytophagaceae bacterium, assembly GCA_031383555.1. GTDB lineage: Bacteria > Bacteroidota > Bacteroidia > Cytophagales > Spirosomataceae > JANMZR01. The sequence goes on from JANMZR010000300.1 coordinate 10,838, forward strand.
TTAACTGTAAAATCAGATGATGTAATTGGCCGTGCCAAAGCTTATGAAGCGATCGTAAAAGGCGAAAATATGCCAAAACCTAATATTCCAGAATCATTCAACGTTTTGATTCACGAATTGAGAGGTTTAGCACTTGAAATCACATTAGAATAACAAAAATTTGAAAATTTGAAAATTGGTTAATTTGAAGAAATTCAAAACCAATTTTCAAATAATTAACATTTTTCAAATTGTCAAATTGTCTTATTTTCAAATCTAAGAAATATGTCATTCAAAAAAAATAGAAAATTTACATCTGCCTTTTCCAAGGTTACAATAAGCCTGGCATCGCCTGAGTCGATTCTTGAAAGCTCAAATGGAGAGGTAACTCAACCAGAAACAATCAATTACAGAACCTATAAGCCTGAGATGGGCGGTTTGTTTTGTGAGCGTATTTTTGGTCCTACAAAGGACTGGGAATGTCACTGTGGTAAATACAAAAGAATTCGTTACAAAGGAATCATTTGTGACCGTTGTGGTGTTGAAGTAACTGAGAAAAAAGTTCGCAGAGAGCGCATGGGCCATATTGAATTGGTTGTGCCGATTGCTCATATCTGGTATTTCAGAAGCTTACCTAACAAAATAGGTTACCTTTTGGGCCTTTCTACCAAAAAATTAGACCAAATCATCTATTATGAACGATATATGGTTTGTCAAACTGGTATAAAAGCTGAGGATGGAATTCAATTATTAGACTTCTTAACTGAAGACGAATACTTGGATATTTTGGATAAACTTCCTCGTGAAAACCAAATGCTTCCTGATACAGATCCAAATAAGTTCATCGCCAAAATGGGTGCCGATGCGTTAGAAATGATGCTTTCTCGCACACAATTGGACGAACTATCGTATGACCTTCGTCACTCAGCTGCCAACGATACTTCTCAGCAACGTAAGGCTGATGCCTTAAAGCGTTTGAAGGTAGTTGAGGCTTTCCGTGAGGCAAATGGCCGTATTGAAAACCGTCCTGAGTGGATGGTAATAAGAATGGTACCAGTAATTCCACCAGAATTGCGCCCATTAGTGCCTTTAGATGGTGGTCGTTTTGCAACATCCGACTTGAACGATTTATATCGTCGAGTGATTATAAGAAACAACCGTTTGAAGCGTCTGATTGAAATTAAAGCGCCGGAGGTTATTTTACGTAACGAAAAGCGTATGTTACAAGAGGCTGTTGACTCATTGTTCGACAATTCACGTAAAGTAAACGCTGTTCGTAGCGAAGGAAACCGTGCCTTGAAATCGCTTTCAGATATGTTGAAAGGTAAGCAAGGTCGTTTCCGTCAGAACTTATTAGGTAAGCGAGTTGACTATTCTGGTCGTTCGGTTATTGTGGTAGGACCAGAGTTAAAAATGCACGAATGCGGTTTGCCAAAAGACATGGCAGCTGAGCTATTCAAGCCGTTTATTATAAGAAAATTAATTGAGCGTGGTATAGTAAAAACTGTAAAATCGGCCAAGAAAATCGTAGACAGAAAAGACCCAGTAATTTGGGATATTTTGGAAAACGTATTAAAAGGTCATCCAGTATTACTAAACCGGGCTCCAACTTTACATAGATTGGGTATTCAGGCTTTCCAACCAAAATTAATTGAAGGAAAAGCCATCCAATTGCACCCATTGACTTGTACCGCCTTTAACGCTGACTTTGACGGTGACCAGATGGCTGTTCACGTTCCATTGGGTCAGGAGGCTATTTTAGAAGCATCATTATTAATGTTGGCTTCTCATAATATCTTAAACCCTGCCAACGGTGCACCTATTACTGTACCTTCTCAAGACATGGTTTTGGGTCTTTATTACGTAACTAAAGGTCGTTTGAATACACCAGAATATCCAATAGCAGGAGAAGGAATGACGTTTTATAGTCATGATGAAGTAGTAATTGGAATCAACGAAAGAGCAGTTTCAAAGCATGCCAACATCAAAGTACGTACGCAAGTGCGTAATGAGGACGGTCAATTAGACACTAAAATAATTGAGACGGTTGCAGGTCGTGTATTGTTCAACAATTGTGTACCAAAAGAAGTTGGTTATATCAATGAATTATTAACAAAGAAGAAGTTACAACAGATTATTTCTCAGATTTTCAAAATCTCAGGGGTATCTCGTACAGCACAATTCTTGGATGAAATTAAAGAACTTGGTTTCCAGTCGGCCTTCCACGGAGGGTTGTCAATGGGACTTGGCGATATTGTGATTCCTGAAGAAAAAGCAGTTTTGGTTGAAAAAGCCAAAGCTGATGTTGATGCTGTTTGGAGCAACTATATGAACGGTATTATTACTGATAATGAACGTTATAACCAAGTTATTGATATTTGGGGTAAGGTTAATACACAGATTACTAATACGCTGATGAAGCAAATGGAAGAGGATCGTCAAGGTTTCAACGCCATTTACATGATGATGCACTCAGGAGCCCGTGGTTCTCGTGAGCAGATTCGTCAGCTAGGTGGTATGAGAGGTTTGATGGCCAAGCCACAGAAAAACTTAGCGGGATCGGTAGGAGAAATCATCGAAAACCCAATTCTTTCTAACTTTAAGGAAGGTCTTGACGTATTGGAATACTTTATTTCAACCCACGGCGCTCGTAAAGGTTTGGCTGACACCGCCCTTAAAACGGCCGATGCGGGTTATTTGACACGTCGTTTGCATGACGTTGCACAAGATGTAATTATTGTTGAGCCTGATTGTGGTACTTTAAGAGGCCTTCAAGTTTTTCCTTTGAAAGACAATGACGAAATCGTTGAGCAACTTTCTGAGCGTATTTTAGGTAGAGTTTCTGTTCATGATGTTTTTGATCCTCTATCCAATGAGCTTATTGTAGCTTCAGGTGAAGAAATCAATGAGAAAATGGCCGAATTGATAGATGCAACATCCATCGAATCTGTAGAAATTCGTTCAGTATTAACTTGCGAAACTAAAGATGGTGTTTGTACAAAATGTTATGGACGTAACTTGGCTACTGGTCGTATGGTTGACATTGGTGAAGCTGTAGGTGTAATTGCCTCACAGTCAATTGGTGAGCCAGGTACTCAATTAACTTTACGTACATTCCACGTAGGTGGTACTGCACAAAATATTGCAACGGCTGCCTCAATTGTAGCCAAGTTTGACGGTATTATCAAGTTTGACGAGCTTCGTACTTTACCTACGAAATCTCCAGATGGTTTGGACTCAGCAGTTGTAATGGGTCGTTCTGGTGAAATTCAAATATATGCACCAAATGGTCAATTACTAATATCTTCAAACGTACCTTACGGTGCTTACTTAACTGTAAAAGAAGGAGATAAAGTGAAAAAAGGAGATACCCTTTGTAATTGGGATCCATTTAACGCAGTAATTCTTTCTGAAAATGAGGGTAAAATTATATTTGATGCCATTGAAGACGGTATCACTTTCCGTGAGGAATTTGATGAGCAAACTGGTTATCGGGAAAAAGTAATCACTGAGTCGAAGGATAAAACCAAAAACCCAGCAATAAAGATTACCAATAAAACTGAAGAAAAAGAATACAACCTTCCTGTAGGAGCGCATATTGCTGTTGAAGACGGAGTGAAAATAGCTGCTGGTATTATTTTAGCGAAAATACCTCGATCAGCTGGTAAAACTCGTGATATTACAGGTGGTTTGCCTCGAGTTACTGAACTTTTCGAAGCTCGTAACCCTTCAAACCCAGCCGTAGTTTCTGAAATTGATGGCGTTGTTGCTTACGGTGGTATCAAGCGAGGTAATCGTGAGATATATATCACTTCAAAAGAAGGTATCGAGAAAAAATATTTAGTACCATTATCGAAACATATTTTGGTGCAGAATAACGACTTCGTGCGTGCTGGTGTACCACTTTCTGATGGAGCCGTTACACCTTCCGATATATTGTCGATAAAAGGACCAACAGCAGTTCAGGAGTATTTGGTAAATGAAATCCAAGATGTATATCGCCTTCAAGGTGTGAAAATCAACGATAAGCATATCGAAGCCATCGTTCGTCAAATGATGCAAAAAGTGCATATTATTGAGTCGGGTGATACAAGTTTCTTGGAAGGTCAAGTAGTTGACAAGGTATTGGTAAGAGAAGAAAACGATAAAATACTTGACAATAAGGTAGTTACTGATGCTGGGGAGTCTGAAAACTTCAAAGTTGGTATGATAGTATCAGCACGTAAGTTGCGTGACGAAAACTCAAGCTTGAAACGACGTGATATGAAAATAGTTCATGTTCGTGATGCACAAGCGGCGGTTTCTCAACCAACATTACAGGGTATAACCCAAGCCTCACTAGGTACACAAAGCTTTATTTCGGCGGCCTCCTTCCAAGAGACTACCAAGGTATTGTCTGAAGCTTCAATTAGAGCAAAGGCCGATACTTTAGATGGTTTGAAAGAAAACGTTATTGTTGGTCACTTGATTCCTGCTGGTACAGGTATTCGTAAATATCAAAACCTATTAGTAACGCCAAAAGAGGAGTACGATATGTTGGTAGATACGAAAGACAAATTTGCCAAAAGAAGACAATTTGTATAGATAGTAGGACACGAATTTCACGAATTCAACGAATTTTTTCAGCTTAAATAGTAGAAAAAAAAGAAGTTAAGGATTGGTTCTTAAATTTTATTAGTGAAATTTGTGAAATTCGTGTCAATTAAACAATTTAGCAAAATGAAAAATAGCCAATCATTACCACAAGAAAATCAAATGGAGGTTGAATTGAGCGAAGATATGGCCGAAGGCGTTTACGCTAATTTAGCCATGATAGCCCATTCACATTCTGAATTTGTACTTGATTTTATAAGAATGATGCCAGGCGTGCCTAAAGCTAAAGTGAAAGCCAGAGTGGTAATTACCCCTGAGCATGCACAAAGGCTTTTGATTGCTCTCCGTGATAATATCAGAAAATACGAAGAAGCATATGGCAAAGTTACCGCTATGGAAGACCAATCTTTTAACTTTCCCATGAACTTTAAGGGGACTGTTGGGGAGGCGTAAACTGCTTATTTTAAATGGATTAATATTATAAAGACCTCAGATTATTCTGGGGTCTTTTGATTTTAAATTGGATAATTTTTATTTGAGATAAAATACAGATTAATTAATTAGGGTCATAAATCCAATTTTAAATCAATGTAAATCCCACTAATCTAAATTTAAAATTTCGTTTTATAGATAAAGCAGGCTTTAAAATCCGCTTTTAAAATAAATTCCCACTTACAAACGACAACAATCGCAAATAAATGGTTAAAGTCCTATAATTAAATATTTTCACAATAATTTTGCAGCCAATATATAATACTAAAAAAAAATAATTGATGCAAGAAAAATTGCAAACAAACCAACGCCTTTCTCTTGCGGATCAATATGTGAGGTTAACTAATAAGAACGTTTTTTTAACTGGTAAAGCGGGTACAGGGAAAACCACGTTTCTAAAAAATATAAAATACAATTCACCAAAAAGAATGGTCATAGTTGCACCCACTGGAGTGGCGGCTATCAACGCTGGTGGGGTAACCATACACTCCTTTTTCCAGCTTTCATTTGGGCCCAATGTGCCTTCGCAAGAAGCTAATAATCAGGTAAATAGGAGATTCTCAAAAGATAAAATAAAGGTAATAAAGGGGGTTGACCTTTTGGTTATTGATGAAATAAGCATGGTGCGAGCTGATGTACTCGATGCCATCGATGAAGTGCTAAGGCGATACAGAGACCGCACAAAGCCCTTTGGGGGGGTTCAGTTGCTGATGATTGGCGACCTCCACCAGCTTTCACCAGTTGTAAAAGATGATGAATGGCTTCTGTTAAAACCCTATTATGCCAGCGTTTATTTTTTTGAAAGTAAAGCACTCGCCCAAAGCGAATTTATGACTATTGAACTTGACCATATTTTTCGCCAACAAGATGAAGTTTTTATCAATCTGCTCAACAAAGTCCGAGACAAAGACTTTGACAACCAAAGTATCAAAGTTTTAAACGAAAGGTATTTCCCTGATTTTGAACCGAATAAAGGAGAAGATTATATCACTTTATGTTCACATAATTATGCAGCTTTAGCCATAAATCAGACAAAATTGAAGAAATTGAAAGGCCAATTATTTACATTTGAGGCGGAGGTTAGTGGTGATTTTCCTGAACATATGTACCCAAACGAACAAAATCTGGAACTTAAAGTTGGGGCACAGGTTATGTTTGTAAAAAACGATTTGAATAGAGAAAAACGTTTTTATAATGGTAAAATAGGAGAGATTACTGGTATTGCAGGTGGATCAATTTCTGTAAAATGTAATAAAAACGATGAAGATATTATAATAACGAAAGTAACTTGGGAAAACATAAAATATACACTAAGTGACGATAAGACCATGCAGGAAGAGATCATTGGGACCTTTTTGCAATATCCAATTAAAGCTGCTTGGGCTATTACCATTCATAAAAGTCAGGGCCTCACTTTCGAAAGAGCTATTATTGATGCAGCCGCTTCATTTGCGCATGGTCAAGTTTATGTAGCGCTGAGCCGTTGCAAAACTCTTGAAGGCTTGGTGCTTTCTAGCCCGATATCATTAGAAAGTATAAAATCTGATAATACAATTTCTTCGTTTGACGAAACGGCCTCCCAACAAGATCTTTCAGAAGAAGCACTCAATAGAGCAAAAAGGCATAGTCAATCAGAATGGATTAAGGAACTTTTCGATTTTCGTTGGATCAAATTTAGCCTAGCCAATCTCTACAAAACTGTAGAACAAGCCCAAGACCAACTGAAAGCCAATACTTTAGAGCTGATATCCAACTTAACTGCAAGTTTTAATTTAGAAATAGGAACGGTTACAGATAAATTCAATCAACAATTGGAATCTATTTTAAACGACGAACTTTTGCCTGAAGAAAATGAATATTTACAAGAAAGAATAAAAAAAGGTAGCCTTTATTTATTTGAGAAATTGAATGATTCGATAAATAAAACATTTAATACCATTGACTTTGAATGCGACAATCAAGAAACTAAAAGCTCATTAAATAAAATTATTGAGCAGACCAATAGAAATATATTTGAAAAATTAAGCATACTAAAAATCAGTCAATCAGGCTTTGATTCCACCAAATATTTGCAAACAAAAGCTAATATAAATATCGATTTTGAGCAAGAGCTGGCGAAAAAATCAAATTCCAAATCTAATAAAAGTGGAAATTCAGGGAATAATGATCTTTATTATCGTATAAAACTATGGCGGGATGACATGGCTGATGAAAAAAACGTGGAAAGGTATATGGTTTTAGCACAGAAAACTATTGAAAATTTAGCGTCGGATTTGCCTGGCAATAAAGCAGCTTTAGCAAAGGTATCAGGTTTAGGCAAAGTGAAAGTGCAGCAATATGGCGATCAAATTCTTGATATTATAAAAGAATATTGTGATGAGATGGGGATAACTCCCAATGCTAAGGTTGTTGAAAAGGCTAAAATAGAAAAGCCAGACAAGGGGGCCACCTTTGAAACTAGCTTCCAACTATTTAAAGAAGGCAAAACAATTAAAGAAATTTCTGAAATTCGCCAATTTGCTATCGGTACTATTGAAGGCCACTTATCGAGGTATTTGGCTACAGGTCAGCTTAATGTAGAAGAACTAATGGACTTGAAAAAAGCCCAAATAATCAGGGAATTTATTATCGAAAACCCAAATATGACAAGCACTGAGATAAAAAATAGCTTGGGGGATGAATTTGGTTATGGCGAAATTAGGATGACGTCAACATGGATGAACCTTTAGATTTGAATTACAACCCTAAATACATGTATAAATAGTAGCCATTTTCAATAAATATTTTCTCTCTATTCTTTGGCTAAAAATTATTAAAATATTTTTAGAAAAAAAGTATCAAAAGAAATATTTTCTCGTATCTTTGCACTCCCATTCAGGTACAGCTACATAGCTTTTTTACCAAACGTTGGCAGAACACAGTAAAACCTCTGATTTTCAATTTGTTCTGAATGGAAAAAATATTAGTGTTAGAACTGGTATTAGAAATGCAATCACTGAATGCCCAGCTGCAAATCTTAATATTAAGCTACACGGCTCCAAACATGAATTATTCATGTTTATACCCGTCGCTTTTTATATCCAATTCTAATTATTAAGAGTTTTTTAAAATGAATACTTTGATATTCAAATAAAAAACCCGACCTTTGCAGTCCGAAATTTTGAGGTTGTTTATCTTAAATTTCGTGAAACTAAAAAAAGTAAAAATTACGTTTTATATAATTAAAATAAAATGTCCGGAATAATAGGAAAAAAAATCGGAATGACTAGCCTCTACAACAATGATGGTACAATTGTACCTTGTACGCTAATCGAAGCCGGCCCTTGTGTAGTAACCCAAGTAAAAACAGTTGAAACTGATGGATACAGTGCTATCCAGTTAGGTTTTGGCGATAAAAAAGAAAAACACACGACCAAGCCTTTATTGGGTCATTTTGCAAAAGCAAATACTACATCAAAGCGTAAAGTTGTTGAGTTTAAGAGCTTTGAAAATGCGCTAACGTTAGGCGAAACCATCACAACATCAATTTTTGCTGAAGGTGATTTTGTTGATGCCATTGGTACATCAAAAGGTAAAGGATTTCAAGGAGTTGTAAAACGCCACGGATTTGGTGGTGTTGGAGGTCAAACACACGGTCAGCACAATCGTGGTCGTCACCCTGGTTCTATTGGAGCTTGTTCTTTTCCAGCGAGAGTTTTTAAAGGAATTCGAATGGGTGGTCGTATGGGTGGCAATCGTGTTAAAGTACAAAACCTATTGGTATTGAAGGTAATTTCTGATAAAAACTTAATCGTTGTATCAGGTTCGATTCCAGGCGCAAAAAATTCATTTGTAATCCTAGAAAAATAGATATTTATAAATATTACCACATCCTTTTTAGGTATTGGAATATTTTCAAAATAAAAAGATTGAGTACAAGCTCCCAAAAAATATAATATGGAACTTTCAATATATAATATACAAGGAAAAGAAACTGGCAAAAAGATTAGCCTTTCAGACGAGATTTTTGGTCTTACCCCTAACGAACACGTAGTTTGGTTAGATGTTAAGCACTTTCTTGCTAACCAACGCCAAGGAACACATAAAGCTAAGGAAAAAGCTGAGGTTTCTCGTACTACTAAAAAGCTTAAGAAGCAAAAAGGCACTGGTGGTGCAAGAGCAGGTTCAATGAAATCGCCATTAATGAAAGGTGGAGGTAGAGTATTTGGGCCAAGAGTAAGAGATTATGATTTTAAATTAAATAAAAAAGTTAAGGTTCTTGCTCGTAAATCAGCATTTGCTGATAAAGCCCAGAATGGTAAAATTTCTATTCTTGAAAGCTTCACATTTGAAGCACCTCAAACAAAATCGTTTATTGATATTTTAAGTGCATTAGAGTTTAGTGACACAAAAACTTTAATGATTTTACCTTCAATCGATAAAAACATCTATTTATCAGGTCGCAATATTCCCAAGAATAGAGTTGTAGCTGTTGATAGTGTAAATACTTATGATTTGGTAAATGCTGATCGTCTTATCATATTAGAAACAGCGGTAGATAAAATACATACTTCATTAAGTTAATTAGATAACAACTGAGACATTTAATCGAATTAGATAAATAAAAAAATGAGCATAATTAAAAAGCCAGTACTTACAGAAAAATATACTGCAATGAATGCAGCTGGAAAGTATACGTTTATTGTAGATCCTAAAGCCAATAAAGTTGATATAGCTAAAGAAATCAAGAAAATGTACGGAGTAGAGGTTCATAGTGTAAACACGTTAAAGCAAATTGGTAAAAAGAAGTCTAGAAGCACAAAAACTAAGGTGACTTCGGGCTTAACCCAAACCACGAAGCGTGCAATAGTTACAGTTGTAAAAGGTGAAATAATAGATTTTTATCAAGGATTGTAATTATTAATCGTTTGTAATTAATAGCGTTAGAAGTGATTGTTTTTAAAAAAAGAATTTTTTAATGTATAGGCACCAGCCTGATAATCTGGAATATAAATGGCAGCAACTAGAAAAATAAATCCAACAACTCCTGGTCAGAGGCAGAGAATCGCCCCGACATTTGAGGAATTGACGGCTTCAAAGCCATACAAGCCTCTTTTGGAAGTTATCAAAAGAACAGGTGGACGTAACGACAGTGGTCGTATGACAATGCGATACATTGGTGGTGGTCATAAGCGTAGATACCGTGTTATTGACTTTGCTCGTACCAAGTTTGATGTACCTGCAACTGTACTTACAGTAGAATACGATCCAAACCGTACCGCTCGTATCGCCTTGATAGAATATACTGATGGAGAAAAAGCTTATATTATTGCACCAACAGGTATTAAAGTAGGTATGACCGTTATTTCAGGTGAAAAAGTAGCACCGGAAGTAGGGAATGCATTACCGCTTTCAAGTATGCCTCTAGGAACAATTATTCATAATATTGAATTACGCCCAGGGATGGGTGCTGAGTTGGCCCGTTCGGCTGGTACTTATGCACAACTACTGGCTCGTGATGGGAAATACGCTACCATAAAATTGCCATCAGGCGAAATGAGAATGGTTCTTGCAAAATGTTTAGCTACTATTGGTTCGGTTTCTAATGCCGATCACATGAACGTCAATCTTGGAAAAGCTGGTCGTCACCGATGGTTAGGCCGTAGACCAAGAGTAAGAGGTGTAGCTATGAACCCAGTTGATCACCCAATGGGTGGAGGTGAAGGGCGCTCTTCAGGCGGTCACCCACGATCACGTAAAGGTTTACTTGCAAAAGGTAAGAAAACTCGTGAAAAGAAAAAGAGTACGAATCGTTTAATTATAAGCAGAAGAAAAAAATAATAAATGGCACGTTCATTAAAAAAAGGACCTTATATTGATTACCGCCTTGACAACAAGGTGACAGTGATGAATGACTCAAGTAAGAAATCAGTGATTAAAACTTGGTCTCGTCGTTCAATGATATCTCCGGATTTCGTTGGTCATACATTCGCAGTACACAATGGGAATAAATTTATTCCTGTATATGTAACTGAAAACATGGTTGGACACAAACTCGGAGAGTTTTCACCAACTAGGAATTTTAGAGGTCATACTGGTAAAAAAGACAAGGGTAAGAAATAATAAAGAATAGGTTTATAAAAAACCGAAAGCTTAAACTATCATATATTATTATGGAAGCAGTTGCAAGATTAACAAAAGTGCCTACCTCACCTCGGAAAATGAGGTTAGTAGCTGACATGATCAGAGGGCAAAAGGTGAACAGAGCATTAGGTATTTTAAAGTTTGAGCCTAAAATAGGTGCAACCATGTTAGAAAAATGCCTTTTGTCTGCAGTAGCTAATTGGCAAAACAAATTTGAGGAAGAAAAAATTGAAACCGCAGATTTGTATGTAAAAACAATTTTGGTTGATGGTGGAGCCTATTTGAAGAGGTTACGTCCTGCACCGCAAGGTCGTGGTCATAGAATCCGAAAAAGATCAAACCATATTACAATTGTTGTTGCTTCAAATAATGTAGCTACAGAAATAGATTCAAAACCTATTTCAGAATAATAACATTTTTGAAAAAATATAATATAAAAAGAAGCATAAACGTAAAGGAAATATAAAATAACAAAATGGGACAAAAAATAAACCCTATTAGTTTACGACTTGGTATTGTACGTGGTTGGGACTCAAGTTGGTATGGAGGAAGAAATTTTTCCGACAAATTAGTTGAAGACGAAAAAATCAGAAGATATATTCATGCCCGTATCCCTAAAGGTGCTATTTCAAAGATAATTATTGAACGAACACTCAAAAGGATTACACTTACAATAAACACTGCCCGTCCTGGCGTAGTTATCGGAAAAGGGGGCCAAGAGGTTGATAAAATCAAGGAAGAATTAAAGAAAATCACGAGTAAGGACGTTCAGATTAATATTTTTGAAATAAAACGCCCAGAAATTGATGCTAAACTAATTGGAGAAGCAATTGCTCAACAATTAGAAGCCAGGATTTCGTTTCGAAGAGCAATGAAACAGTCTATTTCTTCAGCAATGAGGTTAGGCGCTCAAGGAATTAAATTAAAGTTGTCTGGCCGTTTAGGTGGAGCAGAAATGGCACGTTCTGAAGGTTATAAAGAAGGTAGAATACCATTGCATACTTTAAGGGCAGACATCGATTATGCTATTTCAGAAGCTCAAACGGTTTATGGTAAAATTGGAATAAAAGTTTGGGTATTTAGAGGTGAAGTATACGGTAAGCGTGATTTGACTCCAAATGCAAATATGGGTTTACAAACTACCGCATCAAATGAAAGCCGTGGCGGTGGTAACGATAGAGGAGATAGAAGAAACGATAGAAGAGGTAGAGGTGAAGACGATAAAGGTAAATCAGGTGGTGGCCCAGGAGCAAGAGGTAAAGGAAATAGTGCTGGGGGTGGCCAAAACAGAGGTGGAAAAAGATAATTAGTATTGAGTATCCAATTAAACTTATTAGAAATTAAAATACAAAAATATTATGTTACAGCCGAAAAGAACCAAATTTCGTAAGCAACAAAAAGGACGAATAAAAGGATTGGCCACACGTGGTCATGATATTAATTTTGGGTCGTTTGCTATAAAATCGTTGGAACCAGGTCGAATTACAGCTCGCCAAATTGAGGCGGCTCGTATTTCAGTGACTCGAGCTATGAAACGTGAGGGGCAAGTTTGGATCAGAATATTTCCTGATAAGCCAATCACAAAAAAACCAGCCGAAGTAAGGATGGGTAAAGGTAAAGGAGCACCAGAATACTGGGTAGCTTGTGTTAAACCTGGCACTATCCTATTCGAGTCCGCTGGGGTACCATTAGCGATCGCTCAAGAGGCATTAAGGCTGGCAGCACAAAAATTGCCAATGAAAACTAGCTTTATAGTACGTAGAGACTACGTGGAGCAAGAGGCATAATTTTAAGTTTTGTTTTAACAAAGAATATATTTTTTATCATTTATTAAAATGAAAAATTCAGAAATAAGAAATTTAAGTGCCGATGATTTAGTAAAGCAAATTTCAATTGAAATGGAAACTTTAGATCGATTAAAATTTGCTCATGCAATTTCACCAATTGAGAATCCGATGAGAATTCGCCAATCAAGAAGGTTAATTGCAACAATGAATACTATATTAACTGAAAAAAAGGCATAGTAATATAGAGGTTTAGCTCTTGAAAACTAATAATTTATAGACTTCATCAACATACAGCTTGAAGTCAATGTTCAACACAATTTTCAACCAACAATGGAAAGAAATTTAAGAAAGGTAAGGATAGGGAAAGTAGTTAGTAATAAGATGGAAAAATCTATTACACTAGCTGTAGAACGTAAAGTAAAGCATCCTCTATATGGTAAGTTTATGAAAAAAACTACCAAACTTATGGCACATGATGAGAAAAATGAATGCAATATAGGAGATACCGTAAAAGTGATGGAAACTCGTCCACTTTCTAAAAATAAGTGTTGGAGATTAGTTGAAGTACTAGAAAAGGCCAAATAGACTAAGAAATTTAATTTACTATTATTTTAACGGGTTTTACCCTAAAATATAAAAAAAATGTTACAGCAAGAATCAAGACTAGGAGTTGCCGATAATTCAGGTGCAAAAGAGGTGTTAGTGATACGAGTACTTGGAGGTACAGGAAAACGATATGCTTCAATTGGAGACAAGATAGTAGTAAGTGTTAAGCAAGCACTTTCGTCATCAAGCATGAAAAAAGGTACCGTTTCCAAAGCTGTTGTAGTGCGTACTAAAAAAGAAATTCGTCGAAAAGATGGTTCTTATATTAGATTTGAAGACAATGCAGCCGTGCTTCTAAATGCAAATGACGAGCCAAGAGGAACCCGTATTTTTGGTCCAGTAGCCAGAGAATTGCGTGAGGCTGGCTTTATGAAAATTGTTTCATTAGCGCCAGAAGTATTGTAAAAATATTTAAGAAGCCGTTTAGGTTTAATCAGAATTGTATAAAAGAAATTTCATTAATAAAATGGAAAATAAAGCAAATAAACAACCCAAGTTGCACGTGCGTAAAGGTGATACTGTGATGGTGATAGCTGGAAATGCAAAAGGTAAGTCTGGTGTAATAAAGGAAATGCTTATCAAAAAAAGCAGAGTAATTGTGGACGGTGTCAATATGATGACCAAACACGTAAAACCGAATGCTCAAAACCCACAAGGAGGAATAGAAAAGTTGGAAGGCTCAATACACATTTCAAATGTTATGGTTGTCGATCCTTCAACAGGCAAAGCTACCAAAACAGGTAGAAAATTAAATGAAAAAGGTAAGTTACAACGTTTTTCAAAAGAGTCTGGTAAGTTTATTTAAATACGAATTATCAGAAAAACATAGATTTATATTGAGGAAAAAAGTCCTCTAAATTATATAAAAATGGCAACTCCAAGATTAAAAGAAAAATTTCTAAAGGAAATTACTCCAGAACTAAAAGCAAAGTATGAGTATAGTTCTGTAATGCAAGTACCTAAAATTACCAAAATTGTTATAAACAAAGGTGTTGGTGCAGCAGTAGCGGATAAAAAATTAGTAGATACTGCAGTTGATGAGACAACGACAATAGCTGGTCAAAAGGCTGTTGCAACTATTTCAAAGAAAGCAATTTCAAACTTTAAATTGCGTGAAAACATGCCTATTGGAGTAAAAGTAACGCTTCGTGGAGATAGAATGTTTGAATTCATGGATAGATTTACCACAGTAGCTTTACCCCGAGTTCGTGACTTCAAAGGAGTTTCTGACAAAGGATTTGACGGCAGAGGAAATTATACATTAGGTATTAAAGAGCAAATTATATTTCCTGAAATTTCGATTGATAAAATTCAAAAAATATCAGGTTATGATATCACTTTTGTAACTACAGCATCAACTGACGAAGAAGCACTATCGTTATTGAAAGCAATGGGAATGCCTTTTGCAAATCAAAAATAGTATATTGACGTAAAAATTAATAAACTTTATTGATAAACAAATTTAAGAAAAAATAAAAATTAAATAATTAGATTCTAAACATCAATGGCAAAAGAATCATTAAAAGCAAGACAGTTAAAAAAGGAAAAAACCGTAGCAAAATATGCAGTTAAAAGAGCAGCATTGAAAGCAGCCGGCGACTACCTTGGTTTGGATAAACTTCCGAAAAACGCCTCACCAGTACGGTTGCACAATCGTTGCAAAATAACTGGCAGGCCAAGAGGTTATATGAGAAAGTTCGGTATATCTCGTGTACTATTCCGTGAAATGGCATCAGACGGTTTGATTCCAGGAATAACTAAATCAAGTTGGTAATAATTTAAATTTTTCTTTGTCAATACAATTTCGTAATTTTGCAAGCCTTTTTAAAAAGGGGTGCTTGTAGCAAATAATTTAGAGCAATGACAGATCCAATAGCAGACTACTTAACCCGATTGAGAAATGCCATAAAGGCACGCCATAGAATCGTTGAAATTCCTGCTTCAAACATAAAAAAGGAAATTACTAAGGTACTTTTCGATAAAGGTTATATTCAAAACTTTAAGTTTGAAGATGCAGCCGTACAAGGTACAATTAAGATAGCTCTTAAATACAATGCTGTTACAAAACAGTCAGCAATTGTAGCATTAGAGCGTATTTCAAAACCTGGTTTACGAAAATACAGAGGCTCAACAGAACTTCCTCGTGTTTTGAATGGACTTGGTATTGCAATACTATCTACATCAAAAGGAGTAATAACAGACAAAGAAGCCAAAGTACTAAATGTAGGGGGTGAAGTTTTGTGTTATATATATTAATAAGTTATAAGCTGAAAAGGGATTAACCCACAATTTTAAGCAAAATGTCAAGAATAGGTAAAAAAATAATCAATGTTCCCGCAGGTGTTACAGTTGATATAGCAAGTAATAATAATGTGACTGTAAAAGGTCCGAAGGGCACTCTATCACAATTAGTTGACCCTGACATTACCTTCACGCTGGAAGATGGTATATTAACCGCACAAAGACCAACAGAACAAAAAAGACATAAAGCAATGCATGGTTTATACAGATCGTTAGTTGCGAATATGATAGAAGGCGTTAGCGTTGGCTACAAGCGTGACCTTGAAATAATAGGAGTTGGTTATAAAGCAGTTAGTCAAGGCAATATACTTGAACTTAATTTAGGTTATTCTCACGCCATTTTTATGTCTATTCCTGAAGAATTGAAAATAACAACTTCAATGGAAAAAGGTAAAAATCCAATGGTTTTTTTAGAAGGGATTGACAAGCAATTAATTGGTCAAATTTCAGCAAAAATAAAATCACTACGTAAAGTTGAGCCATACAAAGGTAAAGGCATAAGGTTTGTTGGGGAGGTTGTTCGTAGAAAAGCTGGTAAAACATCAGGTAAGAAATAGAAATTAAAAATTTGAGGGTCGGAAATCCTCTAAAATATAAAAAAAATGGGAGTTAAGAAATTATCACGACAAGATAGAATTAAGAAAAGCATCAGAATGAAAATTTCTGGTACTTCCGAAAGGCCACGACTTTCAGTTTATAGATCAAACACAGCTGTATATGCTCAACTGATTGACGATAGTAAGAGTACTACAATAGTTGCTTCTTATTCGAAGGAAACAGCTATAAAAGGTAATAATGTAGAGGCTGCTACTGCAGTTGGTAAAATGTTAGCCGAAAAAGCAATCGCAGCTGGAATTTCAAAAGTAGTTTTCGACAGAAACGGTTACTTATACCATGGAAAAATCAAAGCAATAGCTGAAGGTGCACGTGAAGGTGGTTTAGTATTTTAACAAACTGATAAAATATTAAATTATATTTCATCCATTTTTATTAATAAAATTTAGTTTTTGACAAAAGCAATAATCCATAAGGAAAATGTCTAATATAAATGCAAAACCTTTGAAAGTAAACGAAGGCGAATTAAAAGAAAAAGTAGTAGCGATAAATAGAGTTGCCAAAGTAGTAAAAGGTGGTCGTAGGTTTAGTTTCTCTGCGATTGTTGTTGTTGGTGATGGGCAAGGTGTGGTTGGTTATGGTTTAGGTAAAGCTAATGAAGTTACAGACGCAATTACAAAAGGAATTGAAGATGCTAAAAAGAATTTATTTCAAATTGCTTTATTGAAGCGTACTATTCCACATGAGCAAATTGGTAGATATTCAGGTGGTTTTGTGTTAATTAAACCAGCGGCTCCAGGTACTGGAATTATTGCTGGAGGTGCCATGCGTGCTGTCCTTGAAAGCGTTGGGGTACATGATATTCTTGCAAAATCAAAAGGATCTTCAAATCCACATAACGTAGTTAAGGCTACTGTTGATGCACTTTTAAGCTTGAGAAATCCGCATACAGTTGCATTCCAAAGGGGAGTTAATTTGAATAAAGTGTTTAATGGATAGTCTTTAAACGACAACCTACACTTTCTCCGAATAACGTATTGTATTCCAGCATTCATAAAGAATTAAAATGAGTTTTTTAACTCATACAAATATAAAGAGCGATGGCAAAAGTAAAAATTACACAAATTAAGAGTACAATAAAAAAGCCGCAAAATCAAAAAGACACCATACAGTCTCTAGGTTTAGGTAAAATAAATAGATCAGTTGAAAAAGAATTGAATCCTGCCATTGAAGGCATGATTCGTGCAGTTCAACATCTTATTGTAGTAGAAAAAATTTAATATTAACAAGCGAGTTACCAAATCAGGTAGCGTTTAGCCATATAATTATGATTCATTTAAGTTCATTAAAACCTGCTGAAGGTTCTACAAAAAACAATAAAAGAATTGGCCGTGGCCAAGGTTCAGGCCGTGGTGGTACTTCTACAAAAGGCCATAAAGGCGCTCAATCTCGTTCGGGTTACTCAGCCAAAAGAGGCTTTGAAGGAGGCCAAATGCCGTTGCAAAGACGTGTTCCAAAGTTTGGTTTCAAAAACATTAATCGTGTTGAATATAAGGGAATTAATTTAGACACAATACAGGTTTTAGTAGATAATACTAAAGCATCTGTGGTTGATTTTAACCTTTTATTTGAACATGGGCTAGTTTCTAAAAGAGATTTAGTTAAAATTCTTAGTAGAGGTTCAATCAATGCTGCAATTGAAGTAAAGGCACACGGATTTTCTAAAGCAGCAATTGCAGCAATAGAAACAGCTGGGGGTAAAGCCATTGTAGCTTAAAAAATAAGAGCCTTTTACAAATTGACTTAGAATTTTGGTAGTCAGTTTTCATAATTTTTTTATTAAAAGAAAAAATGAACAAAATAATTACAACATTTAAAAATATATTTTCAATCGAAGAATTAAGGAATCGAATCCTAAATACTTTATTGTTTATTACTATTTTTAGATTAGGCGCTCATGTTGTATTGCCGGGTGTTGATGCCTCAAAATTAACGAAAGACCAAGGTGGCTTGTTAGGTTTGCTGGATATGTTTGTAGGTGGTGCTTTCAGTAATGCATCAATTTTTTCATTGGGTATCATGCCTTATATTTCTGCTTCTATTGCAATACAATTGCTTACAATTGCATTACCTTATTTCCAGAAAATGCAAAAGGACGGCGAAGCGGGCAGAAGAAAACTTAATCAGATAACTAGAGTTCTTACAATTTTTGTAACGGCTGCTCAAGCGATATCTATACTTTCAACTAATGTTACCATACCAACAGAAGCATTACTTGTACCGAGAAGTTGGTTTGTACTATATGGAACGGTATTTTTAGTAGCAGGCACAATATTTTGTATGTGGTTAGGCGAGAAAATTACCGACAAAGGAATTGGAAATGGTATTTCGATGTTGATAATGATAGGTATAGTAGCTAGATTCCCTGGAGCCATTTTAAATGAGTTTACCACCAACGGATTATCCAAAGCATTGCTAAGCATTATAGAAATGGTTGCTTTGTATTTCATAATTATGTTTGCAGTAATGCTCACACAAGCTATTAGAAGAGTACAAATTCAATATGCTAAGCAAGTTGTTGGCAATAAGGCAGTTGGGTCTGGTCAAAGACAATATTTACCTTTAAAGTTAAATACGCCTGGAGTAATGCCAATTATTTTTGCTCAGGCATTGATGTTTATACCATCGTCAGTAGCTCAATTTTTTGCTGAAAAAAGTGAAGTAGCACAATCAATAGCGACTACATTTTCTGACTTTACATCATGGCAATATAATTTGTTGTATGCCATTTTAATTATTGTGTTTACATTCTTTTACACTGCTATTTCAATAAACCCAACTCAAATTGCAGATGATATGAAAAGAGGTGGAGGTTTTGTTCCTGGAATAAAGCCTGGAGCTGCTACATCAGAATATATCAGTAATATTTTAGATAGAATAACTTTACCTGGAGCCATTATGTTAGCCATTGTGGCTATTTTACCAGGTATTGCAAGTTTGTTTGGCATTACAAGAGGGCTTTCTGCATTTTTTGGAGGTACTTCCCTTTTAATTTTGGTTGGTGTTGTATTAGATACTTTACAACAAATTGAAAGTTATTTATTGATGCGTAGATACGAAGGTTTGATGAAGTCGGGAAGAGTTAAAGGTAGAACTGAAGATTTAGTTAAAGCTTAGGAGAATTAGATGGTTTATTTTAAAACCGATGCTGAGATTGCGATAATTAAGCAAAATGGAATATTGCTTGGAAAGACACATGCAGAAGTAGCCAAGTTAATTAGGCCAGGTGTAACAACCAACGAATTAAATAAAATAGCCGAAGAGTATTTATTTGACCATAAAGCACATCCATCTTTCAAAGGTTATGTGGTAAGTGGTAAAAAGTTTCCGGGTGCGTTGTGTATATCAGTTAATGATGTAGTTGTACATGGATTACCAAGTGAGTACCAACTAAAAGATGGTGATATAGTTTCAATTGATTGTGGAGTTTATTTGAATGGTTTTCATGCCGATAGTGCTTATACATATGCAGTCGGGGAGATTAAGGATGAAATAAAGGCACTATTAAAAACCACAAAAGAATCACTTTATTTAGGCATTAACAATGCTGTTGACGGAAAAAGGGTGGGTGATGTGAGTTTTGAAGTACAAAATTATTGTGAAAGAAAAGGTTACTCAATTGTAAGAGAGTTAGTAGGGCATGGAGTAGGTCGAAATTTACATGAAGATCCAGAAGTTCCCAATTATGGCAAAAGAGGAGCAGGACCTAAATTGAAAGAAGGGATGGTAATGGCAATAGAGCCAATGGTAAACTTAGGTACAAAGCATGTAAAACAAGGAGGAGATGGCTGGACAATACGAACAAAAGATGGTAAAGCATCAGCGCATTTTGAACATACCGTTGCAGTAAGAAAAGGAAAAGCAGAAGTACTTACAACTTTTGAATATATAGAAGAAGTACTAAAAGAAGGCAACTTCGCCTTAGCTTAGGTTAAATACAAACAACAAATATGGCGAAACAGTCATCAATTGAAGTAGATGGTATTATTCTTGAAGCATTGTCAAATGCAATGTTTAGAGTTGAACTAGAAAATAAGCATGAAGTTATTGCTCATATCTCAGGAAAAATGAGAATGAATTACATCAAAATTTTGCCTGGAGATAAAGTAAAGTTGGAGATGTCGCCATATGATTTATCAAAGGCTAGAATAGTTTACCGATACAAATAGTAAAAATTGGTTGATTTAGGTCTAGATTGCTAATGTTGAATTTTGAATAAAAACAAAGTTAGAAATTAAGTAAACGACAAATTTTCAATATTTTACTAGTTTGTCTAAAAAGCGTATATAATATAAATATATAATTACAATGAAAGTAAAAGCATCTATTAAAAAGCGTAGTGCTGATTGCAAGATTATCCGTCGACACGGCAAGTTGTTTATTATAAACAAGAAGAATCCTAAGTTTAAACAAAGACAAGGTTAATCCATATGGCACGTATAGCAGGGGTTGATATACCCGACAAAAAAAGAGGTGAAATAGCCCTTACATATATCTACGGTATTGGTCGTAGTACTTCACAAAAAATCCTTAAAAAGGCTGAAATTTCTTTAGATAAGAAGGCAGGTGAATGGAATGACGCTGAATCGAGTATGATTCGTTCTATTATTGGAACAGAATTTAAGGTTGAGGGTGCATTACGTTCTGAGGTTCAGCTGAGCATCAAACGACTTATGGATATTGGTTGCTACCGTGGTTTACGACATCGTAAAGGACTTCCATTGAGAGGTCAGCGTACAAAAAACAACTCACGTACCAGAAAAGGTAAGCGTAAGACAGTAGCAAATAAGAAAAAAGCGACTAAATAGAATATAATATTTCCATAAAATGGCACAAGCAAAAAGAAAAGATAAAGCCAAGAAAAGGGTAGTGGTTGTTGAGTCTGTCGGACAGGTTCATATAAAAGCATCTTTTAATAACATTATTATTTCAATTACCAATAATGCTGGTCAAGTAATATCTTGGGCCTCAGCAGGTAAAATGGGATTTAAAGGCTCAAAGAAAAATACACCATATGCCGCTCAAACTGCAGCCACAAACTGTGGTCAGTTGGCACATGAATTGGGAATGCGCAAAGCGGAAGTTTTTGTGAAGGGACCTGGCTCTGGTCGTGAGTCGGCAATCCGTACAATTCAAAACTGCGGAATTGAAGTAGTATCAATAAAAGATATTACTCCACTACCACACAATGGATGTCGCCCACCAAAGCGTAGAAGAGTATAAAGTAATAAGATTTTGTAATAACAAAATCATAAAACAGGAATCCGATTAGTAATTATCGCTCCTTGTTATATTTTTTAATTAGGTAATTACTTTGTCGAATAGATATATAATTTATTCGAGCAAAATTAAATTTAAATTTTAAATGGCAAGATACACAGGCCCCAAATCCAAAATTTCTCGAAAGTTTGGTGAAGCTATACTTGGACCAAGTAAAGCTTTAGCGAAAAAGAATTATCCTCCTGGCCAACACGGCAAAGGAAGAAGAAGCAAAAAATCAGAATACGCATTACAATTGTTTGAAAAACAAAAAGTAAAATATACTTATGGTATATTGGAGCGCCAATTCGAAAACCTTTTCCATAAAGCTGCTGCAAAAGATGGTATTACTGGAGAGAATCTTATTAAATTTTGCGAAGCAAGATTAGACAACACTGTATATCGTTTAGGCATTGCTCCTACTCGTCGTGCAGCTCGCCAATTAGTAATTCACAAGCATATTGTAATTAATGGAGAGGTTGTAAACATACCATCTTATTCACTAAAAAGTGGCCAAATTATAGGTGTTAGAGAAAAATCTAAGTCTTTGGAAACAATTTCTAACAGTTTATCTGGTAAAATGCAAGGCAGATTCAATTGGCTTGAATGGGATAGTGCCACGCTTTCAGGAAAGTTTATTAATTACCCAGAGCGTGATCAAATCCCTGAGAATTTCAATGAGCAAGCAATTGTCGAATTGTACTCTAAATAATCATTGTACTCTATATTGTTCAAAAAATTCAATGTAGAAGTGTCCGTTATGCTTATTGCAAAAGCGGGAAAGAGTTTTAAAATTTACCAAAATATTTCATAATAGCTAAAATTCATCAAATATGTCAATATTAGCATTCCAAATGCCAGACAAGGTAGTAATGGAAAAAGCCGACGATTTTCACGGGCTTTTTGAATTTAAGCCACTCGAAAAAGGGTATGGCGTAACAATCGGAAACGCACTCCGCCGTATTTTACTTTCCTCTTTGGAAGGTTACGCAATTTCTAGCGTAAAAGTAGGGGGTGTTTTACACGAATTCTCAACAGTAGAAGGTGTAATGGAAGATGTAACTGAAATTATTTTGAATCTAAAAATGGTTAGGTTTAAAAAGAAAACAGATATTCTTGACAATAAAATTACTGTAAAATGCAAAGGTCAATCAGTTTTAACTGCTGGCGACATTGCTAAATTTACTCCGTACTTTGAAATTCTTAATCCAGACCAAATAATTTGTCATTTAGACGAATCAAAAGAGTTGGAAATGGAATTAATAGTAGAAAAGGGTCGTGGTTATGTGCCAGCTGATGAGCCAAGAAATACCGAGCTTTCTATTGGCTATATTGCAATTGACTCTATTTATACGCCGATCAAAAATGTGAAATATAGTGTTGAAAATACACGTGTTGAGCAAAAAACTGATTATGAAAAGTTGATAATTGAAATTCAAACAGATGGTTCAATTCATCCAGAAGATGCCCTTAAAGGAGCAGCTTATATATTGATTCAACATTTTATGTTATTCTCTGACCAGTCAATGACTTTCGAAACTCAAAAGGCTGACGATGACAATGTGGTTGATGAAGAAGTATTGCACATGCGTAAATTGTTGAAAACTCCATTGGCCGATTTAGATCTTTCGGTTAGAGCTTACAATTGTTTGAAATCAGCAGAAATTAAATCATTGGGTGATTTAGTAAAACTTGAGATTTCAGATATGATGAAGTTCCGCAATTTTGGTAAAAAGTCATTGACCGAATTGGAGCAATTAGTATCTGATAAAAACCTTACATTTGGTATGGATATTTATCGTTACAGAATTGACGAAGATTAACTAGATTTTGGATTTCGGATTTTCGAAATGAAAAATTTACATCAAAAAAAAAAAAAATAAATTTTTAAATAAGTAGTAATAGGTGAGAGGCTCAATTTATACCTTCTTAACCGTAGCGAGTATTCGCTTTTAACTTACGAAACAATCATGAGACACGGAAAACAACACAATCACTTAGGAAGAAAGACAGCCCACCGTCACGCAATGTTGGCAAATATGGCTTCTTCATTAATTATTCACAAAAGAATAGAAACTACAGTTGCAAAAGCAAAGGCATTAAGAATGTTCGTTGAGCCTTTAATTACAAAGGCAAAAGATGATAAAACTCATAATAGACGTGTAGTTTTTTCATATTTGACTGATAAAGAGGCTATTAAGGAACTTTTTGGAATAGTGGCTGAAAAAGTTGCTGACAGACCTGGAGGCTATACTAGAATAATCAAATTACCGAATAGATTGGGTGATAATGCTGAAATGTGTTTGATGGAATTAGTTGACTTCAACGAAGTAATGTTAGCTGAATCTGCTGATAAGCCAGTTAAGACACGTAGAAGTAGAAGAGCTGGTGGTGGAATTGGAGTAGCAACAGAGAAAAAAGAGGTTGTTGCCGCTGCATTGGTTGAAGAGCCTTCCGCTGAGGTTATAGTTGAAGAGCCAACTGCTGAGGTTGTTGTTGAAGAAGCACCAATTGCCGCTATTGTTGAAGAGGAAGTAGCGGCACCAGTAGTAGAAGTGGAAACTGAAGTTGAAACTATCGAGGAGGCTACCGAAGCACCAGCAACTGAAGAAGCAGCTGATTCAGAAGAAAAGCCCAAGGAATAGATTCTAAAAAAGAGAAATTATCAGACCTTAGCAAATTGTTAGGGTCTTTTTTTTGATAATCAATTAAAAAAATATATGCAATTGGTGAGGTGTGTTTGGGTTTATTTCGATTTCGCTAAGTACATTATTATATTGGTATTTTAAAAAGAATTATAATTTGAAGGTTGCTCATTAATTCGGTGAGGTTTTGGCTTAGGGATAAGAGGAGGCATGCTTTTTGACCCTATTTTCAGGTACAAAAAGATAGAGCCGAATAGGCCGCCCGCAGGGAAACACCAAATTATATTTCAAACATCGAAAAGTCATTTTTATTTTTTATCGTATCTTTGTAAAAAATTCAGTATAAAACCCTCCTTTTCAACAATGAAACATATAATTCCAAAAGAAGCTATTCTCTTACTTGAAGACGGCACTTTTTTCAAAGGCTATGCATTAGGAAAAATTGGTACTCATGGTGGAGAAATCTGTTTTAATACAGGGATGACCGGCTATCAGGAAATATATACTGACCCCTCTTATTTTGGGCAAATTGTTGTGAATACGACGTCGCATATTGGTAATTATGGAGTTCTTCCCCCAAGTGAAGATGAGTCAAATTCGGTAAAAATTAGTGGGATGGTTTGTAATGATTTTTCGCAAGTACACTCACGTATGCTAGCGGAGGAGTCGTTGCAAGATTATTTTGAAAGAGCAAATATAGTAGGCATTTATGGTGTAGACACTCGACAAATAGTGCGACATATACGTAGTAAAGGTGCAATGAATTGTATAATTTCTTCTGAAATATTAGAAATTGCCCAACTGGAAATTGAGCTGAAAAAAGTACCCCAAATGGAAGGGCTTGAACTTTCGTCGATAGTATCTACCAAAGAGCCTTATTTTGTTGGCGAACCTAATGCAAAATGGAAGGTGGCAGCTATTGATTTTGGAATTAAAAAAAGCATTCTAAATAACTTGGCTGAAAGAGATTGTTATGTAAAGGTATTTCCTGCGAAAACGACTTTTGCAGAAATGAAAGATTGGGCTCCTAATGGCTATTTTATTTCAAACGGGCCCGGTGACCCTTCCGTGATGCCTTATGCTATTGAAACAGTAAAAGAAATTTTGGAGGCTAATATTCCTTTATTTGGAATTTGCCTTGGCCATCAATTATTGGCTGAAGCTTCGGGTGTGGAAACTTATAAAATGCACCATGGCCATAGAGGGTTGAACCATCCAGTAAAAAACTTAATTACCGGTCGGAGTGAAATTACTTCTCAAAACCATGGCTTTGCTGTGAAAGAAGACCAAGTAAGGAAAAACGATTTGCTAGAAATCACCCATTTAAATTTGAATGATAATACCATTGAAGGGATTAGAAGAAAGGATAAAAAAGCATTTTCGGTTCAGCACCACCCTGAAGCATCGCCTGGCCCACATGACTCGAGGTATTTGTTTGATAGTTTCGTATCGTTGTTTTAAAAATATCATTTCAATTTTTTGGGATTTAGGTTTTCGTTTAGCCAAAACATTAAATTCTCAATTGATACAATCTTATTATTTCCCCACAAGGGGATAGAGGGGGCTTTATGGAAGTTACAATCATTAAATACAATGCAGGTAATGTACAATCGGTAATGTATGCATTAGATCGAATTGGTGTTAGTTATAAATTAACAGATTCGCCTAATGAAATACTCGCCGCCGAACGTATTATTTTCCCAGGTGTAGGAGAGGCTAGCTCAGCTATGAAAAGCCTAAAAGAGAATAATTTAGATCAATTAATTCCAAACCTGAAGCAGCCTTTTTTGGGTACGTGTGTGGGCATGCAATTATTATGTAAATATTCCGAAGAAAATGATACGGTATGTTTGGGAGTATTCGAAAACAAAATTTTAAAATTCCCTAAAACTAATGGTTTTAAAATTCCCCAAACAGGTTGGAATGACATTTATAGCTTACAATCACCTCTTTTAGAGGGAGTTGAAGAAAATTCTTATGTATATTATAACCATGGATATTATGCTCCTGTATGTGAGTATACCATTGGCAAAACAAATTATATTTTGGAATACTCAGCTGTTATGCAAAAAGATAATTTTTATGCATGCCAATTTCACTCCGAAATTAGTGGTGATATTGGACAAAAAATATTTGAAAACTTCATGAAAATTTAGTTTAAATTGGCTGTTTCAGGCCCTATTCAACAAATTTTAAATCGACTTCTTTTATATGATAAAAATAATCCCTGCCATTGATGTAATTGATGGTAAATGCGTAAGGCTTTCACAAGGGGACTACTCAAAAAAGACTATTTATAATGAAAACCCATTGGAAGTAGCCAAAATGTTTGAAGCTGCTGGCATTGAGCGTTTGCATTTGGTTGATTTGGATGGGGCAAAACAAAAAAAAATTGTAAATCATAAAGTTCTGTATGAAATATGCTCAAAAACAAGTCTTAATGTTGACTTTGGAGGCGGTGTACAGTCAGATGAAATGATTGAAATTGCATTTGAAAACGGGGCCAAGCAAGTAACAGGGGGAAGTATTTCAATTAAAAATCCTAACCTATTCGGTGCTTGGATAGAAAAGTATGGTGCAGAAAAATTAATATTAGGAGCTGATGCACATTTTGAAAAAATTGCAATTTCAGGTTGGGAAGAAAGTTCAGGACAATCCATTTATTCTTTTGTTCAAAACTGGGTGGGAAAAGGAATTCAATATTGCATAAGTACCGATATAGCCAAAGATGGCATGCTTCAAGGTCCTAGCTTTGAACTTTACGTTAAATTACAAAAGGAAAACCCTGATTTGAATATTATTGCGAGTGGAGGTATTTCTTGTATTGAGGATGTAGAAAAATTGAATGAAATGAATATTTATGGGGTGATAATAGGGAAGGCAATTTATGAAGGAAGGATTAAGTTGGGGGAGTTGAAAAAGTATGTTTTATAGTTAGAAATAGTATTTTAATTCACAGGTTCAACCTTCTTACCATACATAAGTCGCAACCTCACCGCCCCCTAATGTTGTAGTGGACCATTTCCCATTGAATTTGATATTAAAAGTGATGGCTTCTCCACCATCATTTTCGGCAATAAGTATCTTTTTGCCATCGGGCCTTTTAAAAGCAACTGTTTGGAGATTGCCAGCGTTATTACTTTCAATTCGAATAGAACCAGCAGGTAAAAACTTACTCACATGAGCAATAACATAATAGGAAACGTTGCGAGAAATTATGCTCCCATTAATTGTAATAGCCCCTTTGCATTCATTACAGCCACCAGGTGTATGCAGCTGATAGAGAGCGTCATTGGCCAAATTCCATTCCAACGCAATACGACTCCAGTTCCGCATAGAACCAATAATTACATTGCGTAGATGCCATTTTAAATCGCCAGCGAACTCACCTTTTGCGCTTGTCCACTGCTCTGTGAAATAAACGTTTTTAGTAGAAAAAGCATTATGAACGGTGGTCATTGAACTAATATTTCCCCCATATAAATGAAAGGCCGAACCATCAACAAAAGGGTTTGCTTTTGAATCGCTCAAAACCGTAATAGGATAATTGGGTTCATCACAATTATGGTCATAAGCAATTATTTTGGTTTTTATTCCTGCCTTTTGAAAAGCAGGGCCTAGGTTTTTTCCGATAAATTCGGCTTGTTGAATTGCCGACATATACATACTCGGATTATTTTTTGGGTTCAATGGTTCATTTTGGGCAGTAATGGCCTCAATATCAATACCTTCAGCCGTCATGGCTTGAAGATATTTTACCAAATATTGGGCATAAACTTCATAATATTCAGGCTTTAAATTCCCTCCAATTGTGCTTCCATTGTCCTTCATCCAAACTGGCGGGCTCCAAGGTGTGCCCATAATTTTTATTTTTGGATTTATGGCTAAAATCTCTTTCAAAAGCGGAATCATATCCTTTTTTTCTTTGGCAATACTGAAATTATTGAGCGTATTTCCTGCGGGAATATCATCATAACTATATACTGAACTACTCAAATCAGATGCCCCGATACTTATCCGTAAATAGCTGATTGATATATCGTTAGCGCCACTTGCAAATAATTCTTGTAAAAGTTTAGCCTTGGCAGGAGTCTCCATTTTATTAATTAATTCGGCAGACCCTCCGGTGAGCGTATAGCCAAAACCATCAATAGTTTGGTAGGTTTTAGTACTGTCAATTTCAATAAAAACATTGCTATTGGTCTGATTACCAAAGGCTAATATTGCATTTACTTTTTGTAAAAGTACCGATTGGTCGCCTTTGGTTAGCCAAAAATCAATATCAGATTTTGTTTCCGCTGGAATACCTGAAATAGGGGCAGTGGCAATAGGGCTTTTAGTTTCTTTTTTACAAGAAAAACAGGAAAGAAAAAATGAAAAGAAGATTAAGACTAAATTTTTCAAAAGATTTTGTTTATAATTATTCTTAACATTTTACAGTTGGCTAATTGTAGTTCAGCCAATCATTACAATGCTTTATTACGTCATAAAATTGTTATTTTTTGTGGCAAATATACTACGATGCATTCTATATCCTACAAAGTTTCCAAATTGCCTTTGGCTACTTTTCGCATTAGTACTTCTTTAAACCCAGATTATACATTAGCATATTTACTATAATTATATTTGGCCTCATACCCAGTTACGGTTCTCATATGACCTATTTTGTTGATGTTACAAAAAATCCATCAAAGCTCAAAAAGCCCATTATAAAAAAAATCCATCAAAGCTCAAAAAGCTTTGATGGAATAGTAACCCTTAACTAAACTATTTTCTTTATATATTAATTTCCTTTATCTCTTTTTTGTTTTGATCATTAATTTCAATTAAATATGTTCCCTTTTCAAGTTTTGATAAATCGAACTTTGAACGATAATTTTCTTGCGTTTTACCCATTATGTCTTCATACAAAACGGTGCCGTCTGCGTCTTTAAGCATAATTGTGAGTTTTGTTCCTTTTACTTTG
>JANMZR010000346.1:0-5232 GCA_031383555.1 Cytophagaceae bacterium
GCAGTCATTTTGTGCTATCCCGTTGCTTTCTTATGATAAGTTATTCATTGGGGATTTGCATGAAGACCAGGAAGGCACAATTTGGGTGTCTACAGATAAAGGCATTTTTAGTATCAAGGACAACTCAGTTACACATTTTGAAATAAAGGAAGGAATAAAAGATTTAAGGGTTTTTGAGATTTATTCAAATAAGCAGGGCCAGGTATTTGTCAATACAGTAAAGGGGGTTTTTGTATTGGAGAAAAATAAGTTTATTCCTTATTTGCCTATACAGGACATTAACGTTAGGAGACCAAGTATAGTTGGAAAAGACAGAGAAGATAATCTATGGATGGCCCGCAAGAATGTACTTGACAAAAATATTGATCTCATAAAATATACAGGTGCAGACTCAATCATTTATTCTGTAAAGGAAGGATTTACTGTAAGTAGTTCTATAAATAGCCTGATGGAAGATAAAAATGGAATGATCTGGATTTCCACAAGGGAAGAAGGCCTTATTCGCTTTGATGGAAAACAGTTTATTTACTATACCACTAAAGATGGTCTTCCGTCTAATTGGATACAATGCTCAACAGAGGATGATGCCGGTAATATATGGGTGGCTACCCAAAATGGTATTTCCCGGCTCAGCTATAGTTTTATGAATAACCTTGAAACAATTGCAACAAATGAGCAGAATGCCCAATTCGCCATAACTCCTGATGGTACCAAATGGGTTGTAGAAAACAACAGTTTAATCCAATACAGAAAAGAAGATGCATTGGTTTATGACCTTACAACACTGCAGCTAAAAACATCTATACGACCAATTTTTTCTGATCATACGGGGCAGCTTTGGTTATACATTTTTGGAAATGATAATGTACCAGGTAGTGTGGAAAGGTTTGATGGTAAAAATTTTTACTTATATGGAAAAGAACAGGGAATCAATCTTAAATATAACTTACAAATATTAGAAGATAAACGGGGAAATATATGGTTTTCAGGAGATGGCGGTGTTTACAAATTCGATGGACACACAATGACGAAATATGGTACTGCACAGGGATTTTATAATTCAACCATAGCTATTTTTGAGGATAGTAAGGGACAATATTGGATGGGAACTGCTGACAGCCTTTTATACCAATTTGATGGCACTCATATAACCAGGTATTCAAAACGAGATGGGTTTTTGGGTTCATATATCAACAATATCAATGAAGACCCTTTTGGCAATATCTGGATTGCTTCAGACAAAGGCGTGAGCAAATTTGATGGAAAGCGGTTTAAAGGATATGGACATATAGCAGGCCTTGATAACTTAGTGATAGGATTGGAGGTGGATACAACTCGCCAACTTCTATGGTTTAGTTCCATTACAGGTTTGGTTTCGATGGGTTTCGATGAGATCAATGCTGCTGAGCCGGTCGTTCACTTATATAATCAGCGAAACGGTTTTGAAATTATACCCAGTCATATAAATTATAGTAAAATATATTTTGATTCATTGGGTATCTGGAACTTCGGTTTAAACGGCATCTATCGTTTCGATTATGATAAAGTGAAACAGTTTAAAGAACCGCTACTGCAGATAAAAAATATAAGAGTAGATAACCAAGAAGTGATATGGTCAAATATTTATAAAAGAAAAATGAATACCAACGATAGCCTGGTGCTGCTAAATGAATCTGCATTGAAGTTTGGAAGACCATTGGATGCTAAAAAAAGACAAGAGCAAAAGGCAGCATTTGCAGAAATTTCTTTCGACAGTTTACAAAAAGGGAGTTTGATTCCTGAAAATTTAATATTACCATATAAGAACAACAGTATCACTTTTGAATTTGCTGCGGTATCACCATCGTTCGGAAAGTACACGCAATATAGGTATACACTGGAGGGCTATACTAAAAACTGGAGCCCACTCAGTGCTAAAGACGAAGCTTTTTTTGGAAACATGAGTGAAGGTAAATACACTTTTTATTTGCAAGCCATCAGTGCTGCAGGAGCACAATCAGCATTAAGTTATAGTTTTCGAGTGCTGCCACCATGGTACAGAAGTTGGTGGGCTTATACTTTGTATGCATTTATTTTTCTTGGAGGGTTAAGAATTTTCAGCAAATGGAGAGAAAGAAGATTGCGCCACGAAAAAGAACAACTGCAACATAAGGTAGAAGAAAGAACAACTGAATTGAAGCAGTCTTTGGAAAATTTAAAATCAACACAAAGCCAATTGATACAATCAGAGAAAATGGCTTCGCTAGGTGAACTCACTGCAGGCATTGCACATGAGATTCAGAACCCATTGAATTTCGTCAATAATTTTTCGGAAGTGAATACGGAGTTGATTGATGAGATGCAACAAGAAATGGACAAAGGAAATTTAGCTGAAGCAAAAGACATTTCAAATGACATAAAGGAAAACGAGCAAAAAATAAATCACCATGGCAAGCGGGCAGGTGATATTGTAAAAGGCATGCTGCAACACAGCAGTAGCGGCAGTGGTAAAAAAGAACCAACAAACATTAATGCATTGGCAGATGAATATTTACGATTAGCTTATCATGGTCTTAGGGCAAAAGACAAATCCTTCAATGCAACCATGAAAACCGATTTTGATGAAAGCATCGGCAACATCAATATCATTCCGCAGGATATAGGGAGAGTGATTTTGAATTTAATTACGAATGCTTTCTACGTAGTCAATGAAAAGAAGACCCTTCGGCAAGCTCAGGGTGACAGCAGCTATGAACCAACTCTTTCAGTAAGTACAAAAAAAACAAATGGTAAAGTAGAAATAAAAGTATCTGACAATGGGGGTGGCATTCCTCAAAAAATACTCGATAAAATATTTCAACCCTTCTTTACCACCAAACCAACAGGGCAAGGCACAGGTTTGGGGCTGAGTTTGGCCTATGATATTATCACCAAAGGGCATGGCGGGACAATTGAATGTGAAAGTGTGGGGGGAGAAGGAACTACGTTCATCGTGAGATTGCCAATTTTATGATGCCGATATTTTAATGTAATTCAATATTTATGATGCCGAAAATTTTATTTTTATTACTTTTATTTAAAAACAGCCATAATGCAATTAAAAAGAAATATTGATGAGATTTTGCTCAATTGGAAAAAGAGTAATTCAAGAAAACCGCTTTTACTGAGAGGAGCAAGGCAAGTCGGCAAATCTACTTCGGTACGAAATTTTGGAAAGCAATTTGAGTATTTTTTGGAGGTTAATTTTGAAACTGAAAAAGAAATCCACGTTTTTTTTGAAGGAAATATCAATGTTTCAGGCATTTGTGAAAAGCTTTCGGTTTACTTCAACACGCCCATCGAAGCTGGCAAAACGCTCCTCTTTTTTGACGAAATCCAGCAATGTATTCCTGCCATTAGTGCTATACGTTATTTTTATGAGCAATACGCCGACCTACATCTCATTGCGGCGGGTTCTTTGTTGGAGTTTGCCTTAGCCGAACTACCCTCTTTCGGAGTGGGTCGCATCAGGTCGGTGTTTATGTATCCGCTTTCGTTTTATGAATTTTTAGAGGGAAAAGGCGAAGCAAAACTACTCGACCTTATCAAAATAACTAAACCATTAGATGCTCCATTCCACAAAAAACTGATAGAATATTTGCAGATTTTCCTCATCATTGGCGGTATGCCCGAAGTTGTGTCTAAATATATTGATGGCGAACCGCTGTTGGAAATACAAACGGTACTCGACGAACTGCAAGCCTCCATTGTTGCCGATTTTACAAAATACAAAAAAAATGTACCTTCAAATCGCTTAAATGAGGTATTTGAAGCAGTGGTGGCACAATCGGGTGGAAAATTTAATCTCTCCAAAGCATCGGCAAACGCCAATCATGGTCAAATAAAGGAAGCATTGGCTTTGTTAGAAAAGGCAGGTTTGATATATGCCGTTACGCATTCGGCAGGCAATGGCATACCTTTGGGTGCTGAAATCAATGATAAAAAACGGAAATACCTGCTTTTGGACACAGGTATATTTCAGCGAATATTAGGCTTGAATATCGGACAATTTTTGGCAGCAAACGACCAAGATTTTATCAATAAAGGTACCATTGCCGAAACCTTTGTAGGCATCGAAATCATCAAAAACAGTAACCCTTTCACCCAAGAACGGCTATATTATTGGCATAGAGAAATGCCATCAAGCAATGCCGAAGTTGATTATTTGGTTCAAAAAGACGGACAAGTTTTACCAGTGGAAGTGAAGGCTTCTCAAAAAGGAAGTATGCAAAGTTTGATGCTATTTATGAAAGAAAAAAACACCAAAGGCTTGCGGGTATCGTTAGAAAACTTCGGTGCTTTTCAGGACATTAGTATCGTACCTTTGTATGCAGTTGGTTATTTTTTGAAAAATTTAAGCTAAGCCACAAAATTCCCTATATTTATTTTCTATTTCAAAATTCCCCCATGAAAAAACTAACCCTAACCCTCCTCCTCGCACTCATTTGTAGCTTTAGTTTTGCCCAAGACCAACAAGTAATTGACAGTTTAAAACACTAATTGGCAATTGCCAAACATGATACAAGTCGAGTGATAATCATGGCAGAATTATGTAGTAGTTACCGCTCCAACTCAAAACCCGACTCTGCTGTATTTTTTGGAGAAAAGGGAATGGCATTAGCTGAGAAAATAAATTTTCCAAAAGGTATAATTCGTAACACAACTTATTATGGGAGATTGGTCAGTGATTTAGGAAATTTACCTAAATCGCTGGCAATGATATTGAAGGCACTCCAAATAGCGAAGGACAATAATTTGATAGAAGAAACTGGGCTACCAATGCAATATTTAGCGGGCATTTATGCTGAATTAAAGGAATATTCAAAAGCCTTAATGTATTACAAACAGGCAAAGAAAATTTACGAAACCTACCCTTCTTCACCTATAAGATTACCTGGTATATTAGCTACTATAGGAAGTATTTTTATTGATTTGAATCAACTCGATTCGGCGACCTATTATGCACAACAATCCTATGATATGTTCATACAACGTAATATTAGTGTAGGTTCATTGAATTTTAGACTTTATGCCAAAATTCAAGCTAAATTAGGTAAAAATCAGCTTGCCATTGATTACTTCCATAAAGGTCTTGAACTTGCTAAAAAAACCAATAATCTTCGATTTTACGCTTTATATTCTCAATCTTTTGCAGAATTTTTCCAAAAGACTAATCAGCTTGATTCCTGTATTTATTATGCCAAAAAGGGCTTG
>JANMZR010000348.1:0-4277 GCA_031383555.1 Cytophagaceae bacterium
GCCACATTTACTCAGCCCATTCTCGGCACTTGCTGAGCAGAAAGTCTCGGCTTAACACGGTTTAGCAAAAAGCCCCCACTGGCGTCATCGACAGTAAGGGCTTTTTTGTTGGGGGCTTTTCTTCTAAACCGCATAATGTTAGCGGTTCGTGCCTTTCGGAGTAATAATTTAAAAGTAATAACAAAATGAAAAAATCAAAAGAACACGCAAGTGAATTATTAGTTGTTTATGCTGATGCTGTAATGCAAGAAAATTGGCAACTATTTACAAAAAAAATCTCTGATTTATTTATGGCGGTTGCTGTAAGTGAAGTTCAAGAATTGCGAAAAATGAGAAACGTATCAACAGATAAAGGATTGATACCAATTTTCAAAGAGCAACGCCAAAAATATGGAACAATTTGTAAGATAGTAAATGGTGTAAAAGCCGATTTGTTGTCAATTACAGATTTTGACGAAGTAATAAAAGAAATTCATCCGTCAATTTATGACTGGTATGTTTCGGAGGTGTTGGTGGCATGACCGCTAACTCTTGTATTGGCGTCATTAAAGTAGTAAATTACTGAATATCAGAAATTTATAACAGATTTCTTGTGAGTATATTTTTTTGCCTTGCTGTTTGCTTGCCTTCTCATTTAAGGCTTCAAATTTTTTTTAACTGATTTTGATTAATAGCTTCCAGCTTTTCAGTTAGCGCCATAACCTCACAATAGTTTCTGTATTTTTTTGTTTTAAAATTTTCTAAATGTGTTATTTTATGTAATGTCCCTGACATTCAACGTTCTAGGACTTAAGAAATCATTTTGGTTTTTTTTAACATTAGAGGTTTTTTATTAAGAATTTCATACAGCCCTAAAAAGTAGTATTGTAGCAAATATACTAAAATTGGGAGATTAATTAATTTCATCGGCTTATATTTTATTGAGTGGCTAATTTCTTGGCCTTTTTCTTGTTCATTTCAATATCAAATACTTTAATAGTTTTGTAATATGGCCCACTTTATTAAAGTGTGGGAGCAACTGCAAGTTTATTTGAAAATTGAACTCCTATTATAACTAAATTAATTTTCACTAAAAGATTCACTAAACAAAACTACAATAAAAAACCCTAACTACTTGATTAACATGTAATTATGGTTTCACTCGGTAGTCCGTTCGGAAGAGTTAAATCTAGGAGGTTTTTAAGCTCTTGAATATTGATACGTTGGCTTGCCATGTAACTAGATAATTGTGGGAAAAAACAATTATCTGAAAGCTCCAAAAACCTACAGTTAAACAGCCCTTTAGGTGGTACACTTTCATGCGATTAGGTGGTACACTTTGATGCGAATATTTACTTACGGCAAGTTAGCAGCCAAATAAATAAGTGTTGTGATTTGCGTTCGTTCTTTTTTCAATTGATATTTATCACAATTAACGCTAATTGGCGTTAATTTAAGAAGCTGTTTTGATTTACTTTCGTTTTTTTATTTATATTTATCACACTTATTCAAGCTCCAAACGGAGCTCGATTAGGTTTTGATTTGCTTCGTTCTTTTTATATTGAAATTACTGTTTATATCGAAATTGAAAAAAGAGAGATAGAAAAACTTGCCAAAATATGAAAATTTACAATTGCAATAAAATATTTACCAAAAACCCTATCTTTGTTTTGAACTTGGAACAAAGATTAAATGACCTTAGACCAGTACATTACCAACGTAAATAACCGCTATAAACAAGGCCTAGCAACTGAACACACTTTTAGAGGTGATTTACAGCAATTAATAGAAAGTTTAGTTCCTGATATTAGGGCTACCAATGAGCCTAAACGTCAAAAATGTGGCTCGCCTGATTATATACTCACCAGAAAAGATATACCCGTAGGTTTTATTGAAGCCAAGGATATTGGCGACCGTGACTTGGAAGGCAAGAAACTTACAGGAGGTAATAAAGAACAATTTGACCGCTACAAAAAAGGCCTGTCAAATTGTATTTTTACTGATTATTTGGACTTCCATTTTTACCACAATGAAGATTTTATAGTAAAAATTGCCATTGGCGAAATTCAAAACGGCTCAATTGTACCATTGCCTCAAAATTTTCAGTCCTTTCAAAACCTTTTAATTGACTTTTGTGGGCATATTAGCCAAACCATTAAAAGCTCAAAAAAATTAGCTGAAATGATGGCTGGAAAGGCTCGTTTACTATCTGATGTAATCGAAAAATCATTAGTTAGCGACAATAAATCATTTGAAGATAGTACGCTTAAAACCCAAATGGAGGCTTTTAAGCAAATATTGATACACGATATTACACCAAAAGGCTTTGCGGATGTGTACGCCCAAACCATTGCCTACGGCATGTTTGCGGCTCGCTTGCATGACCCAACTTTGCCCACTTTTAGCCGACAAGAAGCCGCCGAACTGATACCGAAATCCAACCCATTTTTACGCAAATTGTTTGGCTATATTGCAGGGCCTGACCTCGACGACCGCATAAAATGGATAGTTGATGGATTGGTAGAAATATTTTTGGCTTGCAATGTAGAAGAAATTTTAAAGAATTATGGTAAATCCACTAAAATGGAAGACCCTATCATTCACTTTTATGAAACATTTTTGAGCGAATACGACCCCAAACTCCGCAAAGCCCGTGGCGTTTGGTACACACCCGCACCCGTTGTAAACTTTATAGTTCGTGCTGTTGACGATATTCTAAAGACAGAGTTTGACCTACCCCAAGGCCTTGCCGATACCAGCAAAACCAAAGTAAAAGTAGATATACAAGGCAAAAAAGTAGAGCAGGAAGTACACAAAGTACAAATTTTAGACCCTGCCACAGGAACAGGTACATTTTTGGCCGAGGTTGTTAAGCATATTCATAAAAAATTTGAAGGCCAGCAGGGTATTTGGAGTAATTATGTAAACACCCATTTACTACCACGGCTCAACGGCTTTGAATTGCTGATGGCCAGCTATGCAATGGCACATTTGAAACTCGATTTACTTTTAACAGAAACAGGCTATAAACCCACCACCAACCAGCGTTTTAGAATATACCTTACCAATAGCCTAGAGGAAAGCCACCCCGATACAGGCTCATTATTTGCCCATTGGCTTAGTGATGAAGCCAACGAAGCCAATCATATTAAACGAGATACCCCCGTAATGTGTATAATAGGTAACCCGCCGTATAGTGTAAGTAGCTCAAATAAAAGCGCATGGATTGAAAACTTAACGGCTGACTATAAGAAAGATATGAACGAAAGGAATATTCAGCCACTTTCTGATGATTATATTAAATTCATTCGTTTTGGGCAGCATTTTATTGAAAAAAACGGAAGTGGAATTTTAGCATATATTTCAAATAATAGTTTTATTGATGGTACTATACATAGACAAATGCGAAAGCATTTAATGCAGACTTTTGATAAAATTTACATTCTTGATTTGCATGGAAATTCTAAAAAGCAAGAAGTTTGCCTAGATGGCTCACCCGACCAAAATGTATTTGATATAATGCAAGGGGTTTCAATCAATATTTTTATAAAAAAAGGTGATAAAAAAAAGGAAACATTTGGAAAAGTTTTACATTTTGATATGCAAGGAAAAAGAGATTTTAAATATGATTTACTAAATGAATCATCATTGAAATCTTTAAATTTTGAAGTTGCAGAGGCGAAAGAACCTAATTTTCTATATAAACCTCAAGACGATATTTCTTTGGACTTTTATAATGTTGGAATAAATATTGAAAATTTATTTTTATTGAATGCTACAGGAGTAAAGACCGAAAGAGACAATTTTACAATCAAATTCACAAAAAATGAAATTGAGAGTGTCAGGGCTGATTTACAAAACTTATCAACAGAAGAAATAAGAAAGAAGCATCATCTTGAGAAAGATGGTAGAGATTGGCAATTATCTTTTGCTAAAAAAGACATTGTGACCAATAAACATATGATTACAAAAATTCAATATAGGCCATTCGATAATAGATTTACATCATATTCAGGAATTACCAAAGGTTTTATGGCCTATCCACGTGAAAAAATTATGTCGCATCTAGTAAAAGATAATTTAGCTTTTGTTTCAACTAGATTAAATAGAGGATTAAGCCAAGGATATAACTTTATTTCAAAAAATATCCTTGATTTACACTTATTAGATAGTGCAGCTGATTCTTTACAGGTCTTTCCATTATATACTTATCCAAAATCAAGTGGTCAACAATCAATTTTGGAATCCGACGAACGCCAGCCCAATTTGAAACCCGAAATTGTTAATAAAATATCCGA
>JANMZR010000375.1:0-4437 GCA_031383555.1 Cytophagaceae bacterium
AGTTCACCTAAACTCGCCAATTTTTCGGATTGGATGAGTTGAGCTTGGGTGGATTTGAGTTCCGAAAGTGTTTGCTCAGCTTTTGACTTTTGTTCATCAATAGCTGTTTTCTGTTCCTGCAATAAATTGTAAGCACGCTGCTTAAATCTGTTATTTCTTACAAGTACAAAAACAATGGAAATAATAACAATAAGACCAATCAGAAGAGAATAGAGTTTAATCTTGTTAAGAAATCTCTCCTTCTCTATTCTTATATTCTCATTACGCTTTTCATCTTCATAGGCAATGTTTTGTAATTGGTATAGTTTGTCCCTGTTGAAAAGGCTATCCTTCTCCGTCATCATTATTTCCTGGTATTTAAAAGCACTGTCAATCTGATTGTTTTGTTTATAAAGTAGTTTTAACAATTCACTTGCCTGATAAGAATATTTATATAGAGCCGTCTGATTTGAAATTTGGTGTGCCAGTCGTGCATAATAAATGCTGGAGTCCAGATTATTAAGTTTCTTAAATGCGCCCGAGATAGCAAGATAGCCCTTGATGTAATCTGATTGTGCTACTTCTTTAGAAATACTGGCTTTATAAAATGAAAGGGCCCCATTGAGCTGATTTTTTTGTTCGGCTATTTTGCCCAAGTATAAATATGGAACTGCCCAATGCGAATTACTTTTTTTATTAAGGTCATACGATTGTTTAATATAAACAAAGGCGGAATCAAGTTCTCCCAAATGAAAATAGGTTTCACCTAATAGCCCTGACATAAGGGATTTGTTTTTATTAAAGAAATTGATATTTCTTTTTGCCTCTAAAATATTAGCGATTGCGTTTTTGTAATCTTCTGCATAGAAATATGCAATCCCAATAAATCCCTTGCAATTGGAAATTTCATATTCGTCCCCTTTATTTTTTGCTATACTTAAAGCATCTAAAGCTTTTTCAAGGCTTAGAGAAAAATTTCCATTTTCTCCTAAAGTGGCTGACATAATTCTTAACAGAGACATCTTCTTAAGGGGAAGATTTAGTTTTTCCGCAAGTTTAAAACCTTCGTTTGAATAGAGCATTGATGAATCAGCCCAGGAAGTTATATTACTCCAGCTTAGTTGTTCGTATACATCTACTTTTTTCGCATTATCGGGTAAGGTGGCAAGTAAATTCTTCAGGCTATCTATGTAATTTGACTGAGCATTTAATACTTGTGGCAGACATAAATAAGCGCACAAAAGAAAAATACAGACTTGTTTTGAATTATGTATAATTTTTCTCATCATGATTTTGATTATATTACGGTGGGAATAATGATAATAAACTCGCTTCCCTCACCTTCTCTTGTTTCCACCTTTAACTCCCCGCCATGCGCTTTTACAATATCGTAAGCCAGCGAAAGCCCCAAATCTGTTCCTTGGCCAGTGGGTTTGGTGGTGAAGAAGGGTTGGAAGATTTTGGCTCGAACCTCATTGGTCATGCCAATGCCATTGTCTTTTACTGAAATAATCAGCTGATTATCAACTTTCTTGGTTG
This sequence comes from Cytophagaceae bacterium, assembly GCA_031383555.1. Classification (GTDB taxonomy): domain Bacteria; phylum Bacteroidota; class Bacteroidia; order Cytophagales; family Spirosomataceae; genus JANMZR01. The sequence continues at coordinate 1,519 of JANMZR010000375.1, forward strand.
TAACTACAACCATTGGCTTATAGACAGATTTTACAGCATAAAATGCATTATTAATCAAGTTCAACAAAACCCGACCCATGTCTTGTGGAATGACTTCAATTTTTGGCAGATTTGGATCAAAATCAGTCTTAAAATCAGAATTGAAACTTTTATTCGCAGAATCTCGTGGATCCTTAGCCCGTAAACCATGGTAAGCCAATCTTAAATATTCTTCTGCCAAGGCATTGATATCGGTCAATTCCTTCACACCTGTGCTTGCACGTGAGTGCTCAAGCATGCCTTTTACGATTGAGCTGGCTCGTTTACCGTGGAGGGTGATTTTTTCTAAATTTTGTTTCAAATCATCAGCTATTTCATTTGCAAATTGAACATTGCCAGTCGCTAATTCTTCTTTCATTTCAATCACCAATTCCGACGAAACCTCTGAAAAATTATTGACAAAATTTAAAGGGTTTTGTATTTCGTGGGCGATACCCGCTGTGAGTTCACCCAATGACGCTAACTTTTCGGATTGGATGAGTTGGGCTTGGGTGGATTTGAGTATAAAAAGTGCTTCTTCTGCTCTCTTTTTTTCTGCTTGAATTTGAATTAAATCGAGTCTAGCTTGTTGCGAGTTTGCCTCGGCAATTATTATGTCATTAAAACGTGTATAGGTTAATTCAAAAACTTTGGAAAAACGGACTAATAAACCTAAGGCTTCATTTGGCAGCGGTTGTTCATTTCCTGCCGTCAAACAGCCAAAAGAATTGAACGAAGCGTCTAAATGAATGGTTTTAAATGATTTCATATTGTCTATAATGAAAGATGGTAGATTGGAAAGTTCTGTTTCTTGAAATAAAAAGGTATCCCATTTAGCCTTTTCTTCGCCATGCATTACATACTTCCATATTTCTTGTCGTTCTTGCCAGCCTTTCAAATATGCCATCTGAGGGGGGTGTTCGCTGTATTTTACGAAATATCCTTGACCTAAATCTAAAGATTCTCCACTCGCCATCCACCACGTAACACCGAGGTTTTTTGGATTAAATATCATGAAAAAACATCTTTGCAATTGCACATTTAATTTACCCATTTCACTATAAATCAATCCGATAATCGTGGACAGTTCATCTGAAGATTGCATGGCTAAAGTTTTAGATCGTACTCTTTCTAATGCTACCTCGATCTGTGCTTCACGTGCTTGCTCTTCTGCCTTTTGCAGGTCGAGAAAACGAGTATAAGATTGCTCGAAAACAGCAGCAAACCGCTGTAATATTATTGCATGTTCTTCCGCCAGCGGTTCTGTGCTCCATGATAATGCACCATGCTTCATATAGGCGTTTGAGAAAGTGATTTTTTCAAACGATTGCATAATCTTCTGGAGTTCAATGGGGATGTTTACAAATTCTGTTTTGCTGAAAATGTATTTATCATATATTTTTTTTGATTCTCCTTCACAGACCATTACTTCATATTTTTTGCCCTCTTTCCAAGGGTTGAGTTGTTCGAGGTAAAAAGGATGATCAACATAAGGAATACGGGAACTGGAAGGATATTCATTTTCAAAGCCTGATATCCACCAAACCGAATCACCGGATTCGGCATCCATTATAACGATTGAACAGGCGCCATAGGTAAATCCAAGGCTTTGTAATTGCTCCAACATGGTTCCAACTATTTCTTTCAGCTGATTACTTTGTTGCATAGCCATTGTTTTTGCCCTTACTCTTTCCAAGGCCAATTCTATCTGTGCTTCTCTTGCCTGTGCTTCTGCTTTTTGCAGATCAAGAAAACGGGTATAGGTTTGTTCAAATACTTTTGTGAAGCGTTTAAAAATGTCATGTGCATTGGGCACTTTTTCATAAGTGATGAATAACAAAAATCCTTGGGTGAATTTGCAGAGATGGTTGATCTGATAGGTGGGTAGTGAAAGCCCAAGTTCATCAATTTGGTCAAAGGTGGGTTTCAAATCCGGAAAGGATTTCATATGCGCATAGTGTTCTTCTAATGCTTTATTGCCGAGTTCTTGCACAAACATTGTTTTTTCGCTGTATATGAAGTCGCCCCATTCAGCGAAGGAAGCTTCACCAAATAAGCGAAGCTTAAATGGTGTTTGCAGAGTTCCTTCACTACTCATACAGCACTTTGCTGACTTTTTATCTTCTGCAAGAATATTATACCCGCAACTCCATGCGGGAATACCCAGTGCTTGTATTTGTAAAAACAACACATTAGCCACTTCAGGCAACTCATCACTGGATTGCATACTCATACTGCGTGTCCTTGCCTTTTCAAGAGCAGCCTCAATTTGTGCCTCTTTCGTTTGTGCCTCGGCATTTTGCAAATCAAGGAAACGGGTATAAGATTGCTGAAAAACTTTGCCGAAACGCAGTAGTATTTTGTTCTCTTTATCCGTGTAAGGAGTGGGCGTAAAATTCTCGATGTACAAACCAACATCCTCTAACAATACGGTGGATGCTGCAAGCCCTGGGCAGTTTAAATAAAAGTCTTTTGATGCTTGCGGTAGTTCGGGAATGTGCGTTAAAAGTTCGTTGTAAAACTTGTTCTTTTCTTCAAAATTTAGATAAGTGGCAAACAGGTTTATACCGTTTGCTTTTGCTTCATTAAATTGATTGGCCCAAACAGACTCAAAATAGGGATGCATTATTTTAGCAGGGATATCCAGCTCATCAGCAATCCAAAAAGTCCAGTCACCTTTTAGTTTATAGTCAACAACAAAACCTGCATGGTCAAGTTTAATTTTTAAATGAATGAGTTGTAGGTAAACTATTTTGATTACTTCTTTGAGCTCTTCGCTTTTTTGCATACCCATGGAACGGCTCCGTATTCTTTCCAACGCTGTTTCAATCTGTGCTTCACGTGCTTGCTCTTCTGCCTTTTGCAGGTTTTGTTGTTGACTATAAACTAAAAGGTGACTGG
>JANMZR010000446.1:0-3835 GCA_031383555.1 Cytophagaceae bacterium
AAAAAATAAACGAGCAAAACTCCAGAGAACAAATTTCCTAATACTAATGCCCACCAGACCATTGTATCAGGATTGGTAACTGGCCCACCATTTTCGGCAAAGAAATCTTTTAGTAAAACACCAACAAATAAAAAGCCAAGAAAGAATTTAATTATACCACTTACAAAGCTTCCGAGAACAAATTTTTGTATATTCATAATAGTTGATTTTAGAATTCTGACTCTCGTTCCCATGCCGGAGCACGTGGCGGCGTGGGAAAGGAGACCACTAGGAAAAAACGAAGTTAGGAAAAAGAAACGAACAATTTACCTAAAACCTAGCCATGAGTTTTAGCATCTGTTATGCGATGATTTTTTATTAAAGAATTATCAATTATATGCATTGCTTACTCTTCCAAATTATTCGCCGTTGTTGGTAATTTCCGACCAACAACATTACAGCATTATCAATTATATGCATTGCTTACTATTCCAAATTTATCATTACCATTTTGATAATACATTGCACTTGAAAACTCATACTCCTCAGCAAAGGCACACATTTTGCTCTCCGCATCTCTTGTTGGTAGCTTGCGCTCTTGGCCTGCCCTTCATCCCAACAAGGGCGAAGCCACTTCCAAGCATTTATGCTTTTGCTAAACTGAGAATTAAATCTTTTAATAGGCGGATACTGAAGGCAATTGATCTGCTTTCGAAAAGGATAGCATATAAAAAGCTTTTATGTCCTTTAACTCCTGGCTTTTCCCTTGTGCTTCCAGGGATTGATACAATCCTAATAATGACCATCCGTTGCGGGGATTCCATATCAAATCTTCACGGTATACTTTTTCCGCTTCCTTCGGTTTGTTCACTTTTAATAGAAAGGCACCCAAATATTGTCGTGCCGGCAGCATCCATAGTTTAGGCTCTGCATATATAAGGCTGTCTTCTGCAAGTATCGCTTTTTTTATAGCTATGATTGCAGGGCCGTATTTTTTCTGATCAAAATAAATTGTAGCGGCCAGTATATTTTCCGCCACTATAGCACAATCATGAGGGCTGTTCTTATTAGGTGAAAAACCAATCTTGAGTATGCTATCTTTTTTCTTTTCCTGAAGCTGCTTCAGATAGTTCTCTGCCTGCAAAAACGAACCCGTTTTTGCGTAAGCCATTCCTTTTGCAAAATCATTAAGTAGGCCTCCAAATGTCCATTGCGGATCTATGGATGTTGTGTCCCCAAGTATGTCCTGCCATTTTCCCATTCTTACCATGGCAAGGGCCGGGTACATATACATGTATTGAGCATAAGTTTCTATGTGAGTTGGTTTCACACTATTCCGGCAGGCCATGGTTTTTGGTAGTGCTTTTTTATACATGGCACCGCTTAAGGCACAATAAGCGTCAACGGCAAAATAATGAGTAGCATGCACTGTCGGGTTAAGGCCCGGGGTCAACGAGTCATAAATAACAAGAGCCCTATCAGCCTTTTCATTGGCATCAACACCTTTTTCGTAATAACCGATGCGTTCGTATTCATGGCTCGACATATGTACCATGTGCGCAATCCCCGGAAATAATTTTATCAGTGAGTCTGCACTCGCTAAAGCCACTTCAGGTTTTCGGGAGGCCTCTGTTACGTGTATGTAATAATGCAGGCCGGCGGGATGATGCGGATCTTGTTTCAAAATGTCTTCGCAATATTGAACGAGTTCGGGAGTCCATATTTTTGGAGTGCCGTCATTGTACCAAAAATCCCAGGAATGTAATAACATCAGTGCATCTATATATAACGCCTTTACATCAATATCATCGGGGAATTTTGCAACAAGTGGTTTCAATGCTAAGGCATAATTCACGTTCAGTTCTTTTCTTTGTTTGTCCGAACTGTCAGTAACATTATAGCGCTTGTTCATCACATTAATTAAATCTATTTCTTTAGGAGATGCTTGTGCGGCATTTCGGTTCATCATTGCTATTACGGCAGGTATGTTTTTATTCATCTTATAGGAATAGCCGAAATTATAACTCGGGCCCAATGCCAATGCCTGCCCCCAATAGGCCATTGCACAACTGCTGTCGAATCTTGCTGCTTCTTTAAATGATGCAGCCGCTTCTCTGCTATGATAACTATAGTACATGCTCAACCCCTGGTTGAAATAAATTTGAGCGCTATCACTTTGCGTTGTAATTGTGTAAGCATGATTGCCCCAACCCGGCAAAACGGAAATGAATTTGCCATCTTTACCGGTATAAATAACTTCATCTATGCCTGGAGCACAGCTGATAATATTTGAAACGGATGTTCGGCGTACCTGTTTATCTTCAGAAGACTCAAAATTGTTATTCACAAACATCATGGCAATGCCTATAAATAATATAGGGCAAAAAACGAAAAGACTTTTTTTCATGTTTTTATTTTTAATAAATTGCGCCAATACCTAAGTATTCCCCCTATGCGGGCCACCACCTTTTGAGGTGAATCGCCAAGGTATTACAAGTTTACGGAAAAATTTGCTCACCTCAAAATAGCGGCGGGCGACCAGCCAGATGGTCATGTTATGCGAATCCAAATTTGGTGGAGTGTCCCTGCCTTTTTTGGTATTGCTACTATTGTTTTTGCTCAAAAGGTAGCAGAGTCCTACGAAAAAGGGGAGATTCTGCCCAGAGGGAGCAGGATATTATTTGATTTAAAGATTTTCAATAAAACAAAACTGACCTAAATTAAAGGTTGGCTATCGTGGTTGGCCGAAATGGCCAACCAAGGCATTGTGTGTTGTTACCAACCAAGAGTAAAAATTTTTCTTTTTCTATGACAAGAATGTTGCCGTTGTCTTCATATGGTTTACCTTCATAAGTTACTTTGTAAAGAATTTCGCTACCTTTTTCCAGTCGGTTATACACGCTGTCTTAAAGAAATATATTTTTATTAGGTCGGGATTTGTTAATGCGTCCCAAACTTTTGAAACGGGTGAGTCGATAGTAATTGATTTATTTAATGTTAGTTCTTATGTCCTTTTATTTTGATTGTTTGTTTATAAAGTAAAGCATAGTCGAAGCAATAATACACATAACTCCTGCTCCAATGAAAAGTGAACTGTCGTGTTGTAATATACCGATAAAAAAGTCGCCAATGTTCATTACTAAAAAGAAAATGTAAACAATTGTCAGCATAGGAATTGACTTTTTGAAAGTCGCAAAACCAAATATAAAACCAACGGCAAATTGTCGGGCAGCCCACATATAAATTAAGTAGTCAACGCCTTTTGCGTTTAAGTCGACTGTCTGCAAAACCGATTGTGGTGAAAAGAATAATGATGAGCTAACCATAAGTCCGAGTAATGCAAAAAGTCCTGATACAATTAGTATCCATTTTGGTAATGATTTTTTTTCTTGTGTCATATTTGATGTTTACGTTATTTCTTGTTTTTGTCGTCTGTTTGATGGTTGCTTTGTCGTTTGCAACAATTCTGACTCACGATTTTTATTCACATTGATATTCAGGTAGTTATAATTTCAAATTCTTCGCTAGTCAGACCAAATTTAGTGATTTGTTTTTGAATTCTTTTAACCAAGCCTAATTTTCATTTTTGGTCTAAAAATAGGTATCCTTCTGGATTTAAGTACCTTACAGAATTATCAATTATATGCATGGCTTACTATTCCAAATTTATCATTACCATTTAGATAATACATTGCAATTGAATACTCATACTCCTCAGCAAAGGCACACATTTTGCTCTCCGCATCTCTTGTTGGTAGCTTGCGCTCTTGGCCCGCCCTTCATACCAACAAGGATCCTAGTTGCTCTGTTGTTGGTCGGAAATGACCAACAATGCCGGAATGATACCTGCTTGTTA
>JANMZR010000022.1:0-2096 GCA_031383555.1 Cytophagaceae bacterium
AAGCAAATTTAAGATATTTTTGTTTTATTGAATAAGCTTTTCAAAACTATTACATATAGTGTTGATGTCCTAATTATTGGTGTATTAGTGCTGCTTTTAACCATTTACTTTAGTGCCTAAAAAGTTAGCTAAAAATGTCAACTAGTAAGATATACATTATGTTAATAAATATGTATATAATACTGTTTATAAGATTTTTATAGTTCTTATAAAGCCAATTAAGCATATGTGCAAGGGTTTTTCTTGGGGAGTTTGGAATATACCGAGATATGCTAGCTTAATTCACCAATCCTATTTCTGCGCTGAGAAAAGACCATGACAGACATATCGTTTTAAATTTAGATGAAAAAAATAGTTCAGATTTGAATAATGTATGATCACCTGTGAACGGCATATTTATTAGCCTTCGGGTTTTACTTGTTTTTTATTAAATTGGTATCTCAATATTTACCGTGGTTCCGTGACCTGTGGAAGAATCATAATTAAGTTTACCAGATAAATAATTTACCCTCGAATCTATACTTTTTAAACCCATTCCATTTTTTGACAAAGCATTGTTGTGATCAAAACCTGTACCATTGTCTTCAACCAATATATTTAACCGATCATCCCTGCGTATTAATTGAATTAATAAATGACTTGCTTGTGCATGCTTTACAGCATTATTGGAAATTTCCTGGATGAGCCTGAAAATCATATTGGCTTTTTGTTCAGGAATGGAGTCCTGAGTAATATTGTGAATGTCCAGTTCGCAAGGCAAGCCTCTGGTTTCTATATTTTGTTTTAAATCTTCCAATGCACCGGCAAGGCCACTAATCTTTATAGAATAGGGAACCATATCGTGTGCAATTCTTCTTACTTCAACACATGCCTCATCAATGAGTTGGTTTGTTTTATCATAAACATTTATATTTTTTATATTTTCTATTTCCTTTTGAATGGTGTTGAAATGCGCTTTCACTGTTGTTAATAAGCCGCCAAGACCATCATGCAAGTCTTGAGCAATTCGCATTCGTTCAGACTCTTGACCTTCTATCATGGCATTGAGAGAAAGTAATTTATTCTTTTGCTCGAGTTCAATAATTTTTTGAGATTTTATTTCCATGTCTTTCTTATTAATTTCTTTTTGATGCTCTAGCCTTCTTTTGAACAATAATAAGCCGGAAAGTAAAGCAAGCGCCAATAACCCTCCAATACCTATGGTCGTTCTTTGTGCTGTTTTATTTTGAGCTAATTGCAGGTTTTGTTTTAATATCCTTTCTTCTTTTTCTTTAGTGTCAAATTTCACTTCAAACTCGGCGATTTGTTTGTCGAGCAATTGCTTATACGTAGAATCCTGCAAAGTTATATATTCCTCGATCGAAGAATATGCCGCTTTTGGCTGATTGAGGTTCTTATTCAAATTGTATTGTTCTAATAATACGTTTTTTTGACCTTGTGTATTGGTGCCTTCTTTTTTTATCAAATCGTACTGTTCATTTGCTTTCTTATACTCTTTAGAATTTATATAATTTTCGGCTAGCTGCATCCTGGTTAAGTCTTTGACATTTGTACCCATCAGGGAATCTTTTTCCATTAGTCTGAGCCGTTCCTCCAAAACCCTTGTTGCTTCCTCGTTGTTGTCGAAAAATTTGTCTAAGCCAAGATGCAAGGCATCCAAAGAGGCTTTTCCATCCTTTTTGAATCTTAAAAATTCATCAAAATATGTGATAAAATCTTCTTTGCTCCCTCTGTTCTTTAAAGCAAGGAGCAATGAATGCAAAACGAAGCCCCGGTCCATTCGGCTGCTGCTGTTTTTTAAAAAACCATAAGACTCTAATAATGCTTTATCGGCTCGCTCAAAATCTTTCAATGATAAGAATGCCAGGTATCTATTATAAGGGGTTTTCCAATATTCACCAGTTTTGCCCAGGCTTTTATAATTATCATCTGCAAGATTTATATAAAATAATGCAGAATCAATTTTTCCAAGACTAATGTAATTACCCGACAATTGATTAAAAATAGAGCCTAGCTTATCGTTTTTATTGTCATGTGCTAAAAAATGTTTTTCACAAATTTTTAGATATTGATTGGCTGTCACATAGTTATTTCCA
>JANMZR010000066.1:0-2557 GCA_031383555.1 Cytophagaceae bacterium
CTGCCTTGTTGCCAGAAACATTGAGATGACCATTAATGGAACTATGAAATAAGATACTTTCCCAATAAATCTGTGTGCTCTGTATTTGCCTTTATAAATAAGATAGGGTTGAATGAATAATATAATCACCCAAGAAGCCATCAGAGCTCCATGAGTATGATGTAACCAGTTAAATCCATCAAATTGAGGAAAATATTTGATGTATTCAGGATGAAAGGCTACCTGTAATAAAACGAATAAGAATCCCATTGCTATAAAAAAGGCTTTGGGTGTGATGTCTTTCGTTTTACTTTCCTGTTTCACTTATTCTATTTTTTTATTGGAGTCTTGTAAGCTGACGCACATTACCTATTCACCACGCTTTGAGGTGAATCGCCAAGGTGCTACAAGTTTACGGAAAAATTTGCTCACCTCAAAATAGGGGCGGGTGGCCAGCTGAATGGTCACGTTGTACGAAGCCAAATTTGGTGGGGAATCTAGTGGATTTCGAGGCGATTGATACTTTTTTGCATTTGATTTATGCCTTGGTTGGCCATTTCGGCCAATCAAACGACTCTTTTTCGAACATTTAAAAAGCCAAGAATATTGAAATTTTTGTTTGATTTAAGGATTTTCCATAAAACAAAACTGAACTAAATTAAAGGTTGGCCAAGGCAATGTGCGTTATTACCAACCAAAGCTAAAGAATTAATATTTGGAGTGGAAATATTCATTGGCCCTTATCTCCTTTTTGCTTTTGCTATTTGCTTCGGCAGCCCTCAATTCTACTCGCCTGATTTTACCACTTATTGTTTTGGGTAAAGTCTCAACAAACTCTATAATTCTTGGAATTTTATAAGTAGCAAGATTTTTATTGCAATAGTTAAACAAATCTTCTGCCAGCGCTTTACCAGGTGCCTCGCCTTGCCGTAAAAGCACAAAGGCTTTTACAGCAAACCCTCTTATTTCATGTGGACTGCTAACAACGGCTGCCTCTACCACTGCTTGATGTTCAATTAATATGCTTTCCACTTCAAAAGGTCCAATTCTATAATCCGAAGCCTTTATAACATCATCATCTCTGCCCACAAACCAGATGTATCCTTCTTCGTCTTTGTAAGCCTTGTCGCCAGTGTAATACAAGTTATGTCTAAAGACCTTATCATTTCTTTCAGGCTCTCCTAAATATCCGGTAAATATTCCATTGGCTTTGTTATCATCCATTTTTACACAGATATTACCTTCTTCAAGTGGAGGAATTTCGATTCCTTCATCATCAGCAATTACGATGTCGTAAAGAAATGTCGGCTTACCCATTGAACCATACTTTAGATTGCTACCGGGCATATTTCCTGCAAGAAGGCTGCTTTCGGTTTGTCCATAGCCATCCCGAATAATAAGTCCCGTACCTTGTTTCCATTTTTCAATGATTTCCGGGTTAAGTGGTTCTCCTGCGGCCACACACTGTCTTATGCTGAGTGTATAAGCTGTTAGATCTTCCTGAATCATCAAACGCAAAACAGTCGGAGGGGCACAAAAAGTAGTTACTCCATATTTTTCCATCATGACCAATTGCTCTCCAGCAACAAACTTGTCTACTTGGTAAGCCAATATGGTGGCACCCATATTCCAAGGACCAAAAAAACTGCTGTAGGCAAACTTTGCCCAACCTGGAGCTGAAATATTATAATGAATATCTCCATAGCGAAGTCCTATCCATGCCGATGTAGTTAAATGCCCAAAAGGAAGCGTGAAATGTGTGTGGGTTACAATTTTAGGAAGCCCCGTTGTTCCAGACGTAAAAAAATAAAATAAGGCATCATCAGAACGGGTATGGGCTGCATCGGCCACTTTTTCATTTTCAAAAATCTCATCCATAGTATGCCAACCTTCCCTTGTTCCATCCACAATAATTTTAAGCCTAATGGGTCTGTTTAATAATTCCTCAGCAGCATCAATCTTTTCCGCATTGGCTAAATCAGCAATTGCAACTTCCGGGAATACTGTTTTGAAACGATAGGCAATGTCTTTCTCAGTCAAATTAGTTGAAGATGGAATAAGGATAAATCCACCCTTGATGGCTCCTAATAAACTGACCCAGTTGGCAGGGTCTAATGAAATCTGTGAAAAGATGGTATTCCCTTTTTTTAAACCATGGCTTCTCAGGAAATTTAGAAATTGGTTGGCCTCTTCATAAATATTTTTGAATGTATAGATCCTTTCCTTCTCGTTGTATCGCCAAATAAGGGCCTGGCTGTTGGGGTAGCATTTTACGTTCATTTCGTAAAATATTTCCTCCACCCAATTAAAGTATTCGGGTTTGGTAAGCTGCAATTTGTTTAGGTCATGAGTATCTTCATTGGCTACCGACTTCCTAACCTGTGTGAATAAATCATGTATGTTCATCTTATGATAATTTTTTTTTAAGCTTGTGACTAACGGTTTGGTGTTAAAATTATGCTATTTTTTATTTAGGCACAAAAAATACCTTACCCATAATATTGAGAATTAATAAAATACCATTTTTATAAATTAATCGAATCAGGAGCATTCTTTTGGAATAATAATTATTGTGAAC
>JANMZR010000077.1:0-20916 GCA_031383555.1 Cytophagaceae bacterium
AATTTATTAGGACTATAAAAAAATCTCAGAAAAGGGAAAATAATTGAATTAAAATTCTAATATACATTCAAATATTATAAAAAATAAAAAAATTAAACTACAGAAACAGGCCCAATTTGATCCAAATCGCCTATTTTTAAAAATAAATTAAAAATAATAGTACTTTGTATTGCATAGTACATAATAAAACATATATCTTTGTATTGTAATTATAAACTCATAAAGAATTATGAAGCTAAAATTAATAATATCTTTCTTGCTGATTTTAACATTGAATCAAGGTTTTGCCATTGGTTTTCCGCATGGTTATTCAAAAAAGAAAACAATTGAGCCAATAGAAAATACCAGAAAAGAGAGTAAAATAGAAAAGAAAATTTCTGTCTTTAAAAGCACTATTTCGATAGTAATTGAAACTATTGTTGCTTTAAGAAAGTAAAAAAAGTTTAGAATCGAATCAATAAAGTTGGTTCTTTACAGCATATACCACAACACCAGCTGTATTTTTAACACCTAATTTTTCCATAATGCTATTCCTGTGACCATCAACGGTGCGAGCACTTAGGCATACTTTGTCGGCAATTTGAGCAGTTGTGAGGCCCTCACATACTAAATTTATTATTTCCAACTCACGTTCAGTAAAATGAATTTTATTAGAAAAAGATGCTTCCTTTTTTCGGCTCTTATCCAAAAATCGTCTATGCATTACTTTATTTAAAAAAGGCCCATAATAATAGTCTTCTTTTATAATTGTACGAATAGCCAGTTCAACTTCCTCAGTATCAGTATCTTTAAGCAAATATCCATTAGCGCCAAGTTCCATCAAATGTGTTACAAATTGGTCTTCGTCGTGCATTGATATCACAATAACCTTAACTTCAGGCCAATTATTTTTTATATATTCGGTGGCCTTCATTCCGTCCATTACTGGCATTTGAAGGTCCATAATAACCAAATCAGGCGAGTACTCAGGCAACTGGTCTATTAATTCCTGACCGTTAGATGCTTCTAGTACCATCTCAAAATCAGGAATAGACTTTAAAAGTGAAACCATTCCTCTTCTGAAAAGAGCATGGTCATCAGCAATTGCGATTTTTATTGGGTTTGGCATAAGAAGTAGTAAATGACTAAAAGTTAGTACAATAATAAATAAAAAAAATTAAATAATAATTAATTCAATATTGGGTTGGTCAGATTTACTTCAATATTTATTTTAGCGCCCTTTCCTATGCCAACATCATAATTAATGCTTCCATTTATAACCGATAATCGAGATTCAATATTTCGAATTCCTATACCCGTTTTGGGGTTGGCCATCACTTCTTCCAAATCAAAACCCTTTCCGTTGTCGGCTACTTTAAGTTGCAATTGATTGTCGTTTTGGTTCAATTCAATATTTATTTGACTGGCCTCTGCATGTTTAAGGCTGTTATTTACTAACTCTTGAACAATTCTAAAAAATATAAGTGCAATTTTTTTAGAAAATAAACTTTCATCAATTCCATTGGCATGAAAAGTAACATCCACACCTGTTACAGAACTAAATTTTTCCGCAAATTCTTTCAGACCAATTTCAAGACCAAATTTATCAAGCGTGGCTGGCATCAATTCTTTTGAGATACGCCTCACATTGCCAATGGCATCGTTAAGTAGTTCGTTGGTTTGATTAAAAAAATCTGCGGCTAACTCATTATCTTTCAGCTGTTTACCTAATAATGAAAGTTGCATTCTAGTCGCTGAAAGTAAGGTGCCAATATCGTCATGTAGGTCGCCTCCTATTTGCCTACGCACATTCTCTTGTGAGTCGACAGATGCTTCTAATAAATTACGTTGATGAATAATGTTTAGACGGTTCATTTCATCTTGCTGCTGCTGTTGCCTTCGCATGTATACAAGCACAAACGAAATAATACCTACCGCCAAAATTAATATAACTGCAGTTCCCAATATGATTACTTTAGGTTCCATTGGCTTTTGTTATATTTAATTTTGCTTATGCCTATTGCAAGAAATAATCTAAAAATAATTAAGGGTATGGCAACAATATCATAAAGATAGCTAAGACTTAAATCTTTACTAGAAAGTATTTTTGTATTAAATAAAGATACAAAAAAAGATCCTGCAAAATATATAAACACTCCAGAATTAATCCAAAATAAAGAGGAATTTGAAAGCTTATATACTTTTTGGATAAATAATAAATAGTAATAACTCAATAAAGCAATAATTAAAAAACCGAGCGATTGAATAGTTGTGGAATAATCATTGAGCTGAGAACTAGAATTTATTATATTATATACAATTCCAAGTAAAACAACAATGGTAATGAACTTAAAATATTGATTAATTTTATTGAATTTTATTGAATTTTGATAAAAAATAAAGAGGCATAGTGTTTCAAAAAAATAAAATAATAAATATATAATGTGGTTGTTATATTTATGTGCTGAATAGTAGCCGCCAATAATTTCTAAAAAAAAAATTAGTGCGACATAAAAAACAATTATTTTAGAGTTTTCCCAAATAGTATTAAAATAAATACAACAAGATAATATTGGGAAAATACAGGAAATTAGTGCTAAAAAATCAAACGGATTATTCCAAAGATAATCATATAGATAACTTTTTAGTATATCGATTTCATTATTGAATAAGAAGTAAATCAAATTAAGCAAAATCAGTATTTGAATTAGCACATTGATTTGGACATGGAAAAGAAGAAGCATATATCCCAGAGCCAGCGGCTGGCATATCTTTATCCCCAGTTACAGAAAAATCTCCTTTAAACACATTGTTACCATCAGGATTTACAGCTACAATAAAATTGTCAAAATCACCTTTTTCGTCGTTACCTATGTACACTCTTATACCCATATTAGTAGAGTTAGCAAGTAGCGTTTCAAGTACAGCCCTTGAAAAATAATGTGCTTTAATTGTTCCTTTTTTGTGATTAGCTTTAAATTTCTTTACTTTTTTTCTTCCTTCGTCAGGAGTAATTTCTAGACCCATTTCGGTACCGATAAACATTGCCATATCTTTTTAATTTAGGGATGAATATTAGTAATTTTTTTATGATTTTAGTCAATTATAAAATCATATTAATATTTGATTATTTATATCTGATTAGGTCGAGAGATTTATCTTTTAACTTTAATACTTTGACTGAACTTTTACCATTTTTTGATGAAAATATATCACTAACCCAATTACAAGCCCAGCCATCGTTAACATGGCTATGGTTCCAATTTTGATAATAAGTGCTATTTCTTCGGTACTTTGACTCATGCTTACTATTAATTGATTCTTAAATTGGTGTATTTTGTTTTAGAAATTGCAATGGCTAGAAATATCCTAAATATTACAACCAATATATTAGCGATGATAAATAAATCACCCATGTTTTTAGATTTTTCGCTTAATAGTGTAGTAATAAACATATACACAAAAAAAATGCCCGAAAAATAAACAAAAGAACCTGTGGTAACCCAAAAAAGAACAGATCTACCTAGTATTATAGAAACTGAATTGGATAAAATATAATAATATGAAACCAAACTTATTGAAATAAAACAAAGTGATTGAATTGAAATTGAGTAATCACTTACTAAAGATGTTCCATTAAAAATATTAATTGTAATTGCGGCAATTACAATTAAACCTAGCATAATAAATATTTTATTATAAAGCTTATTTTCAATTAATTGTATATAAAAAATAACTAGGAAAACTGCTTCAAAAACAAAAAAAGTCAGAATAATTAAATGATTATTTCTACTAAATGCCGCAAAATATCCGCTAATTAGATCAAATATTAAAATTAAAAGTGAATAAAAAAATAGAATTCGATAATTGCTCCAACATGATTTAAAATAGAAAGCACAAAAAATAATAGGTAAAAAACATGATAAAAACGCAGCCATATCTGTTGGATTTTCCACTAAATATCCCAAAAAATATTTCTCTAATTTACCTTCTGTATTCATTACAAATTCTATTAAGCTAAACTAGTTGAGCTACTTGGGCATCTATTTGGGCACCAACTAGTTGAAGCATATATGCCGCCTGAATCACCTCCAACATCTTTACCGCCTATTTCGGTAAACTCCCCTGTGAAAATATTTTCACCTTTTGCATCTACCCCAACTAACACGGCATCAATATCGGCTTTTTCAGTCATCCCATAATAAACCCTAATGCCTTTAATATTTTTTTTGTCGGCCAAAAGCTTTTCTAAAACTGCTCTGCTAAAATAATGTGCTTTAATATCAGTTGGTTTTCTATTATAATTATACTTTCTTACTCTTTTGCGAGCTTCGTCAGGGCTTAATGCTGTTCCTCTTTCATTACCTGTAAACATTGGTTTGTAGTGAGTTTCCATTTTAATAATATTTGGTTTTTGTTGTTTAAAAAAATCTTTAATACAATAATAACTAATTTCCAATTTAACCACAAATTAGCCACTACAATTTTAGCATAAATACCTGAAAAACAGGTATAATTACTGTACCTCACTTATTAAAAATCTTTTGCTCGATTCTTTTAAAAATATGTATCGAATCCGAACATTATAAAATTATTTATTTTTTATAAACTATTCATTATCAGTTATTTGTAATTTTGGTACAATTTTCAATGTAATATATTGTTCAATTATAACTAGGATTAATGGATTGTTTTATAGTGTTAAATTATTTAATTTTTTAGTAATGCACTACTATAAATATCACTTTTTGAACCTATTTTGAACCGCTTATCCTAATTAGCAATTGCCTTAAATTTTTCCTTTTTAACATTGTACATTCAAATTTGAAATCATGAACATTACCAAACTTTTCTCATTCATTTTAATATTATTTGTTGCAAATGATTTATTTGCACAAACAGCTGCGGTTCAAGCTGCTACTGGGGACTCAAAAATATCGTTACAAAAGGCCGTTGATATAGCCTTAAAAAACAACATCCAGATAAAGCAATCTACGGTTTCTGTGCAAAGTTCAGAATTAATTTTACAACAGTCTAAAAACAACAAACTACCGTCTGTGAATGGCTATTCGGGGATTTCAACAAACTTTGGACGTGGTATTGACTTTATAACCAATAGCTATACCAACCAAACCAATACCAACAATAATTTGGGGGTAAATGCTGATGTGATAGTTTATCAGGGCAATTTGATTCAAAATACAATAAAAAGAAATCAGTTAGACCTAAAAGCCACTCAACAGGACATGGCTGCCATGAAAGATAATATAGCCTTGCAAGTGGTTTTGTCATATTTGAATATTTTAAATTTTGAAGACCAACTCACAATTGCACAAAGCCAAAGTGAAATAACCAAGCAACAGATAGATAGAACTGAAAAATTGGTGCGTGCTGGCTCACTTCCGCAAAGCAACGTTTTTGATTTAAAAGCACAATTAGCCAATGAGGAAACTACCATTGTAAACAGTCAGAGCAGTTTGGAAACAGCCAGACTTACTTTATTACAATTGATGAACGACCCCAATTTGGAATCAATCGCATTGGATAGAATTTCATTAAATACGCCAGGTGAAGCATATGGTACATCTGCCACACAAGTGTATGAAACCGCCGAAAAATACCAACCCGCCATTAAAGCTGCTGACTTGCGAATTGAAAGTAATATTGTAGGTATAAAAATAGCAGAGGCGGCGTTTAAGCCAAGTTTGAGCTTTTCTGGTGGCCTTGGCTCAGGCTATGGTAGTCAAGGCAAAGATTTTAAAACAGGTGAGAAAATTGGCTATTTTACCCAAATAGATAACAATTTTGCTCAAAATATAGGCTTAAATTTAAATATCCCAATTTTTAATAAATACTCAAATAAAACTCGACTTGCGCAATCCAATTTACAAAAAATAAACTCAGAGTTATCGGCCCAAAGTGCACGCCAAACTTTAAGACAAAATATTGAGCAAGCTTACGTAAATATGAACAATGCCTCAAAACGATTCGATGCGCTTACTGTACAAGTGACTGCGTTGGAAGAGTCGTTTCGGGCAGCAGATAGCCGATTCAACGCTGGTGCTATCGATTTTGTGAGTTATAACTTACAAAAAACGAATCTTGATAAAGCAAAAGCCAACCAGATACAAGCCAAATATGACTATGTATTCAGAACGAAAATTTTAGACTTTTATCAAAATAAGCCACTTACTTTTTAGCGTTTGGGAGTTTGAAAGTTTGTTTGTTAGTTTGAAATAGGTAAAAATAATAAAAGTATACTATTTTGTAAGTTAAGAACCTGGTGTTTCAAGATTTGCATAAAAAAAGCAAAAATTAAAATAAAAATGGCAAAAAAGTCCTCATCATCAAAAATATGGTACATATTAGGTGGAATTATAATTGTACTTATCTTAGGTTTGTTTATAGCCAAAAAACAAGGTTGGATTGGTAAAGTAGACCCTACTGAAGTTGTATTTGCCAATGCAAAAAATGCCGATATTATTGAAAAAGTAACTGCATCTGGGAAAATTCAGCCTGAGGTTGAAGTGAAAATTTCCCCTGATGTATCTGGTGAAATAATAGAATTGTATATTGAAGAAGGTGATTCTGTAAAAAAAGGGCAGATATTATTGAAAATTAGGCCAGATAATTATGAATCATTTTTGTCAAGAGCTTCAGCAGCCGTAAGTTCAAGCAAAGCACAGTATGAGCAATCGAAATCGGCAATATCCACTTCAGAAGCAAGGTTACTGAAGGCAACAATGGATTTTAATAGAAGTAAAAAATTATATGACGATAAGGTGATTTCAGCAAATGATTTTGAAGCTGCAGAGTCGACCCTAAATATTGCCAAACAGGATGTTCAAGCTTCCAAATCAAATGCTGAAGCAGCACGATTTAATGTAGCAAGCTCACAAGCCAATTTAAAAGACGCTGCTGAAAATTTACGAAAAACTACAATCTATGCGCCTATGAATGGCACAGTATCAAAGTTAAATGTTGAGTTGGGCGAAAGAGTAGTTGGAACCTCACAAATGGCAGGTACTGAACTACTTCGTATTGCTAATTTAAACAATATGGAGGTCCGTGTAAATGTAAACGAAAATGATATTGTAAGAGTAAACGTTGGCGACAGCGTAATAATAGATGTGGATGCTTACGCCAGTACAAATAGAAAATTTAAAGGAATTGTATATGAAGTTGCCAGCTCATCTAATGGGCAATCTGGTAGTGCGGCGGCGGCAGTAACTACCGATGCAGTTACTGAATTTGAAGTTAAAATACGAGTACTCAGGGATTCATACAAAGATCTTTTGACAACAAATAATAAAACATTCCCACTTCGCCCTGGAATGACGGCTTCCGTTGAAATAGTAACTGATAGAAAAAATGGCGTGCTTACTGTACCATTGGCTGCTGTAACAACACGAGATTTAAATGCCAAACCACAAGAAAAGGAAAGTTTTGGGCCTCCAAAAGCAGGCGACGAAAAGCAGAACGCTGTGGAAACTGGAAAAAAATCAGGCAAAAAAGAACCTTTAAAAGAGGTGGTTTTTGTAAATGACAAAGGCAAAGCCAAGCTTAGAGAAGTGAAAACGGGTATATCAGATTTTGAAAATATAGAAATACTTGATGGCCTAAAAAATGGTGAAGAAATAATTGCTGGGCCTTTTTTAGCCGTTTCAAAAAAATTACAAGAAGGTGAGTCAATTAAGAAAAAGGTAGATAAACCAGTTGATAAAAAGGAATAATATTTTAAAATTTTGGGAACAATAGTGCTCAAACTAAAGGTTAAAGTTAAAAATTAAGTTAGGGTTTAGGGATAGTTGCAAAATCCTGCTGTTTTATAAATGGCAGGATTTTTATTTTATAATTGTGATTAGTTTCAAATTGGATTAATTTTGTTAAAAATAAAAAAAGGGATGGAAAAAATAACAAAAACTGATGCCGAATGGAAGGCGCAACTTACTGAAGAGCAATATTATGTAACTCGCAAAAAGGGTACAGAAGCTCCTTTTCATGGCGAATATTGTGAGGCGCACGACCCAGGCGTATATCAATGTATTTGTTGTGGGCTCGATTTGTTTGAAGCAGGAACAAAGTTTGAATCGGGCACCGGTTGGCCAAGTTTCGTTGACCCAATAAATAATCAAAATGTGGTAGAAAAGTCGGATTATTCACACTTTATGATTCGTATTGAAGTGCTTTGCGCCCGTTGTGATGCACATTTGGGTCATGTATTCCCTGATGGTCCAGCACCAAGCGGTAAGCGCTATTGTATAAATTCGGTATCGTTATTATTGAAAAAGCAGGAATAATATGAGTAATAAGTTGACAATACTTTTATTATTGTTTTTGTTTTGCTCTTGTAGCTCAATAAATAAATTCACAAAAAATGAATTAAGAAACTCCAAATCTTTTATGCAAAGCATTACAGGATTTTCTTTATATGATCTTTCTAAAAAAAAGACTTTAGCTGCTAAAAATGATAATAAGTTTTTCACGCCAGCGTCAAATTTAAAATTATTTAGCTTATACGCTGGCCTTAAAATGCTGGGCGATTCGGTACCTGCATTAAAATATATAGTCAAAAATGATTCTTTAATTTTTTGGGGAACTGGCGATCCCTCTTTTCTGCATTCAGATTTAAAAAGTACAAAGGCATTTGATTTTTTGAAAAATAGAAAAGAAAAATTATTTTTTTCTGCGAATAATAACCAACAACCTTCTTTAGGCGATGGCTGGACCTGGGACGATTATAATGAATATTACCAGGCTGAAATCAATTCATTTCCCATCTATGGCAATATTGTAAGGTTTACCAATGAAAAAAGTAAATTGAAAGCCAGCCCATTAAAAATTGTTGATTTCGGTGTAAAAGACCAAAATGGTATTGTAATCCGGGACCAAAATTCAAATACGTTCAATTTACCAAAAGATCCTTTGAAAAAGAATTTCGAACAAGACGTACCATTTATTGCCACTACAAATTCTATCCTAACCCTTTTGGCAGATACGTTAAAAAAACCTATTTCAGAAATAAAATCCACTTTGCCAAAAGTATATAATACCATTTATTCAATCCATGTCGACTCGTTGTATAAACGAATGATGTATGTTTCGGATAATATGTTGGCCGAGCAACTAATGCTATTAAGCTCAAAATCAGATACTTTAATTTCACAAAAATCGATAAATGATTTCTTGAAAGCATATTTGGCTGATTTACCTGACAAACCGAGATGGGTGGATGGCTCGGGGCTTTCTCGGTACAATTTATTTAGCCCAAGGTCAATAATCAAGCTATTGGAAAAAATGTATGTCGAATTTCCAAAGGAAAGATTATTTAAAATATTACCAGCGAGTGGTCAAAATGGGACCTTGAAAAATATGTTTAAGGGTTCGGAACCCTTTATTTTTGCCAAATCGGGTTCATTATCCAATAATTATAATTTGAGTGGTTTTTTAATTGGTGTATCTGGCAAAACTTATGCATTCAGTTTTATGAATAACCATTATATGAACGCTACCTCAGAAATTAAAAAGGAGGTTGAAAGGATTTTGATTGCACTGAAAGAAAAATTGTAAAACGAGGGTCTTGCGCTCGATTTACCTTCTCAAAACCTTAAAGGCAAGGTTTCGGCCATGCCCTTGCATAATGGCCAAATTAATCCATGATAGGGCATATTTCTCCAATAATTCCACTTTATCAGCTTTCCCAAAATCAATACAATCGCCAAAGCCAGCCTCTAGAGCTAATTGTTTGGCCACTTTTTTTGCTTTTTCACTATTGCCAGCCATAAACATATCAATTGCAATGCCATTGTAATTTGGGTCCAGCATGTTTTCATAACCTGTTGTATTAAAGCACTTTACAATATCAGCTTCTGTTCTATCAGCCAAGGCATGAAAGGCCGTTGGGTAAGGAACTGGCCCAACTTTTACCGAATTACTTGCATCAATAATTATTTTGCCTGTTACATCTCCAATTTGCTCAATTATATTAAAAATGGCAATAGGCGGTGTGGCAATTAAAATCACCTCCGACCTCAAAGCCGCTTCATCCACTAAAAGCGCTTCAGTATTTTTATTATTCAGTAAATCAATACCTTTGAAGTTTTTGAGGTCGTTTACTCCCAAATTAATTTTATGACCAGCCTTTGCCCATTGGGTTGCCAATGCACCACCTACATTTCCAGTGCCAATTATTGCTATATTCATTTTTTTGATTTAAAATTCATGCCTTAAAAATACACCTATATTGTTGGTTTTCAAAAATTCATTCCTGCCAATTTACGAAAAATCGGCACCAAAAACAGAATATTCTTAGACCGAAAAAGGAAAAAAAATAATGCAATTAATTACCGAAATCAGAAATTACGGGTTAGCATTGATGGAAGAAGAGAAAAAATAAAAAAAGACCCCACACTTGAGGTCTAATTGATTAGGTGTTGTTTTGTAAATGATTAACTTTGAATTTTTATAAATTAAAAGTCAGGTAAAACTGAGCCGTGCTGTTTTTTAAGCTAAAATAATCGTTGAAGGTACTGTTTTGACCTATATCAAAGTCTTTGTTGATGTCATTCAAGCCTAATAAATAACGACCACCTAGAGTTAGTTTATTGTTTACTTTATACTCCAAACCTGCTACACCACTAGCATCCCATTTTCTAAATAATCCATCATAAGACACTGATAATAAGTCGTTTCCGATGCCAATTCGTGCATTGGCCAAATAAGATATTTGTGGGCCAAAAAGTAGAGATGCATTGCTACCCATATCCAATTTTATTAAAGCTGGTAGGCTTATGTAGTGTAAGCCTACATTACCCAAGCCACCAATTTTAAAGCCCTGCATCGAATACAAAAGTTCAGGCTGAAAGCTGATTTTATTGGCCAATTTTATGTTATTGAATACCACACCAGCGTGCAAGCCATTTTTTGCATCTACCAAGCCCATTGGCTCTGGAGAAACTATTACGTTGGCCAAATTATATCCAATTTTGAATGAAAAAGGGCTGTCGGAGATTTCTGAATTGTTATTGAATCGGCCTGTATTAAATTTTGAACCTTGTCCAAAAATAGATGCAGATAATAATAATATGGCGAATAGGGCTGTTACTTTAAGTTTCATAATCTTGATGTTTAAATTATGAATCAAAGGTATATCACCATAGTTTCGGTCAAATTAAAGTGGAATTAATTTGGGGTTAAAAATTGGTTAAAAATTCAAACCTCCTTATTCCCAAAAGCCCTTTCGGGTGCTTTGGTATCAATTTCATAGAAGCCATTAGGAGTCATAGAAGTGAAATCGAGAAAATCTTTGGATAAATGCTGGTAATCATAATAGCCACAATTCATGGCAATACTGAGCCAATCGAGGTCGGGTTGTCGGTTTTTCATTCGAAAGGCCCGGTCAAATCGGGTAATTCTATCAAATGATTTTGGGCTTATTCCATTTCTTTCGGTAAATTTTCTGTGAAACTGGCGTACGGACAAACAACTCTGATCGGCGAAATAGTCCATAGATTTTGGCATTTCTTGATTTAAAATTATTTGTCCGATTGTATCAATGCCATGCAAACTATTTTTCGATTTTTTAATTATTTTTTCCAAAAAAGCTTCTGCAATTTTTATGGATTTATCAACATCGTCACAATTAGTCATTTGCTCATAAGCCTGTTTAATATCTGAACTCCAAACGGCCTCAGCATCAATAAAAGTATTACTCAATTCAAATGAGGGTATTCCAGTAAGCCGAAACATGGCACCCGGTTGAAAAACAATTTGCAAAGCCCAAAAATCACGAGTAACATGCCTAATGGTTGCAAAAGTATGCATGCCATTTATAGTACATTTTGGATGTTTTTTTAATTGATCTAATGATGAATATGTAATATTTGATAAGTCACGCAAATAAAACATCAAACATTGCTCGGGCCTCGGCGAATAAACTTTTGCAGGCACAACCACCTCATTGCCAAATTTAAATCGAATAATTTGGTGCTTTCTAATATATTCTTGAAGTGCAGGGCTGGGCAATACATCTCGAAGTATCATGATACAATTTATGATAATTATTATTTATTGCAAAACTTATTTGAGAGTCATTGGTGGCCCAACCACTTTCATGCCATGTGCCGCATGAATTTTGTTCATTTCTTCATTAGTTGGTCGGTTTTTCATTCTGCTCATTATCAAAAAAAACTCTTCCATTTTACCGGCCGGCTGTAAAAAATAAACAAGTTTACCACGATCTGAGGTCTGTATCCAAGTGTGAGGTATGTTTCTTGGCAGGAAAATGGTATCTCCGACTTTCAAAACGGATTTTTTATCGCCCAATTGGAAAATATATTCTCCTTCAGCCACGTAAAATATTTCGTCTTGGTGGAAATGAATATGTAAAGATGGCCCTACTTTTTGGTTGCCTATGTATTCAAAGACCGATAGTTGCCCATCGGTATCTTTCGACGATATTTTTACATCATTGGGGTTTATACCCATAAAAGGCGTATGTTCGCCTAGTCGGTTTTCTCCATTTTTGACAATAAAACCCTCTTTATTTGAGGTTTTTGAAAAAGCCTTTACTCCAATTGTTGAAGCTAAAGCTGTGCTAATTAAAAAGTTTCGACGTTGCATTGTTTTTGTTTTTTTGGTTTAAAAAAATAATTACTATGCAAAGGTCACATCCAACTTTTATTTATTATTGGTAAAAATCGGACAACACATTTTCCAAATTTGAAAAACGATAAGAAAACCACATTCAATTCTTCTCAAGCCTTCTGCAACAACGTCAACAACTTTCTGTCCAATTTTTGTCCGTACCAATCTTCATATTGTACATCATCTCTGCCCGAATTGAGCAAACCAAATGAGCCACTAAATTCCCAAAGTGCAAAGCCAATATTATTTTCCGATAAAATACCAGTAACGTCTTTAAACCAGGCCAAAAATACATCATGAGGTGTTTTATTATAGCAGCCACATTCACCACAATGAACCCCAATACCACTTTTAGCCAGCTCAAACCAAGGTTTATAGAGGTCTTCCAGCATTTTACGACTTAAAAATTTATCGCCCACTTGGCCAGGCCATTTAGGCATTGGTAAGTTATCAATATTTTTATTGGCCCAACTAGCTTTATAGTGTGAAATAGCCCCTGGTACATAACCACGGCAGCTTTGGGCAATGTCTAAATCGGTAATTTCAGGTGTTACGTTATTACCAACATTGTTACCATCAGCAATGATCAGGTGTTTTTTATTGACTGTTTTTATAGTTTTATAGGCCGCCAAAACTGCTTTTCTATATACTGCACCAGGAAGAGCCGTCTTGCTCCCATGCTGGTCGTTCATATCGTCACGCCAACTGGGTTCATTGAGCAGGTCGAAACTTATTTTTTTGGACGAAGTAGTTGCAAATTTTTGAGCCCAAAAATTCCAATGGTAACAAAAATCATCCTCTGCCTGCTGGTCTTTCCATAAATTATACGGCTCCACAAAACCTGCATTGATGCAATAACCGGGTGCACGATGCAGATTCAAGGAAACATGCTGCCCATATTTATGTGCCAGATAAACCAAATTTTCTATTTTATCGGTCATTTGGCTGTCAATATTGCGGGTCTCTTCGGGCAAAATATTTCTCGAACGATCAAATTTGATATAACTCGGGTACGCCATCGGTATGCGGATATAGTCGAAGCCCCAATCCTGTACCCATTTGAAATATTCTTCAGGCGTAAGCCGTGCTTTTGTGGGGTCGGGGTTAAAAAAGTCTAGTAGATTAAACCCTTTCCATTTTGGGAGTTTATTTTTTGGCTTTTTAAAATCAGATAATTCATTGTTATTCAATAATATACCCGCACCAAGCGTTGCGGTATTTTTAATAAAAGTGCGTCTATTTAAAGCGTTTGAACTTTCCATTTTTTTGTTTTTTTTTATCAAATTTATGAAAAATAAATAAGGGGTTATCCTGATTTAGAAATAGATAAACCCCAATACATTTTGATAATCAATTATTTTTTGAAAGCACATTGATTTGCGGTAATTTTGGGGCTTAGATATATATATACACAATGACCAAAATTAAAAGTTTTCTAGTTTCAATTATTATTATTTTTGTTACTATTGAAATATTTGCTTTTGTAGTGATCCAGTTTTTCAAATACACTAATATTTGGTACAAATACCCAACTTATTTGTATTGGGGCCCAACAATAAAGGAAACTTACGACCCATTAGGCCCACATTATATTGACACTGATTCCGTTAGTTGGGGTACTTGGCATATACCAAATAGTGAAATTCGTCATAAAGGTGATTGTTATGATGTAAATATGAAATTCAATTCGATTGGAGCCAGAGGTTATTTACCTAAAGCAGAGGATAGTACAACTACCCTTTTTTTGGGTGATAGCTTTATTGAGGGCTTTGCATTAGCCGAAAATGAAACAATTCCTGCTCAATATTCAATATTCAAGAAAGTGCCCACTTTAAACTTGGGTGGTGGAGGTAGCTTTGGAAGCACTCAAATGGCCATGGTTTATGACTCATTGGGCAGTCGATTTAAGCACAAAAGTGTAATCGTATGCTTATATCTTGAAAATGATTTTATTGACGATGACATCAATCAGTATTATCCATCGAGGTACCGCCCTTATTTGATTAAAGATGTTGATAATAAGAGTTTTAAGGTAATTTATAAAGATTCTCTAAAAAATTCATTTGCCAAATCTGGGTCCTACACTAAAGGCCAAACTATTGAAACAATAAGTAAATATTCAATTTCAGATTATTTTAACTTAAAAGATAAATCAACCCTAATTAAGCTTGCCACACTCACTTATACTTCTCGATTATTTACAGAGATTTTTTATAGAGCTAAAAATAAAAATCTGTTACCATTAGAGTTAAAGTACTCGGAAAATAACATTGAAATATTGAAATATAATTTATCAAAAATTGCAGCAAGGGCTGCTAAATCAGGTGCAGAAATGTACGTTTTAAATATTCCGTCGAAATACTTATTGTACGCCTTAAAGCAAAATATTGAGTATAAAACCAAAATTGATTCAGTAATAAACACCTCAATATCAGGAAAAAATGTACATTACTTAGATTTCACACAACATTTAATTATTAATAAAACAAAGGCTTCTGAAATTTATTTTGACTGTGATTCTCACTTCAATCAAAAAGGCGCTTATTCATTATCAGAGTATTTAATATACCACACAAATTTTTAATTTTTTAAGCAAATATTTTTGATACAAATAATTGTTAATAGCAATATTTTATTACAACTTTGTACCAACATACCGAATTATGAAATAAATAATGTAGCTATTTTTGTTTAACCTTTTTTCATAAAAGGGTCAATATTTATTGCTATAAAAAATCTTACCGAACCGTGAAGCTTTTAATTGCACTTTCTTTGATTGTTTTTAACTATACCTATATCTTTTCAAAAGATAAAGTGCCAGCTATAATTGTTAAAAACGCTGTTAAAAAAACAGGTATTATTTTTTTCAATGGTACGCTAAAAGAGGCAATAGAAAAAGCTAAAAAAGAAGGTAAAATGGTTTTCATAGACTCTTATACCGATTGGTGCGGGCCTTGTAAGCATATGAAAATGAATATTTTCCCAGATGAAAATTTTTCAAAATTTATCAACGAAAATTATGTGCCTATGGCCATAAATATCGAAAAAGGAGAAGGGCCCAAAATAAAAATAAAATATCCGCATTATACTTTTCCAACGCTGCTATTTATTAAAAATGATGGTAAATTAAAGAATAAATTTGTGGGTTTACCAACTTATGGGGCGCAAGAATTATTGAATTTTGCCAAATTAGCCTCAAAACAATCAAATAAAGTTCTATAAAAATAAAAAATAAAGTGATAAAATTTTTCAAAATCAACCTAACAACTCTAATTATTTGCCTTATAATTGGTTTAATATCTTGTAATAACAATCAAAATAATCAAGATAAATCAGAGGCAGACTCAAGTAAAGAAGGCATACAATTTTTTAAAGGCAACTTTAAGGCAGCAATGGCAAAAGCAAAAGCTGAAAACAAGTTGATTTTTATGGATGCTTATGCTTCATGGTGTGGGCCATGCAAAGCAATGCAAAAAAATACCTTTCCTGATGCGCTCGTTGGCAAGGTTTTTAATGAAAAATTTGTATCTGTTGCCTATGACATGGAAGTTGGTGAGGGATTAGAGTTATCTTCAAAATACCCTGTTTCTGCTTATCCTACTCTTTTATTTATGGATGCCGATGGCAATGTAATTAGTTCCGAACTTGGCTATCGTGACCCAGCTGGTTTGGTTACATTAGGCCAATCAATTACAAAAAACTAATTTAATTTAGTAATCCATAGCGTAATTGGTTTTACATATAAGTATTCTTTAGGCTAATTCTTTTCGTCAATACAAACATGTAATTTTACGATTAAGGAACTATTTATTTTTGCAATGAATAGTGTCAAGCTTATTAGAGAAGCAATACGGATATTTTAGACTCAATTCCAGAAAAACTTAATTAACACAGGCTATTTTTGGTTTAACCCAGATTACGCATTAGGTATTGTAGTGAAGGAAAATCAGGCAAAAAGAAAGCAACACTTATAAAAAATTTACCGGAACAATAGCCATAGCTATTGTGAGGATACATTTTTGAGTATGGAAGCTTTATTGAAGATTGATTTTTATGTAATAAATACCTAATGCGTAATCTGGGTTTAATCCTCTTTAATGATGGATGATCTATTTAACTCTATTTAATATTAAGAAAAACATTAATGAGTAAACCATTTTTTATAAAAATAATAATAAATGCCGCCCTCATAACTGGCGGTATGATAGTATTTTGGATGCTACTCAATGCTGTTTTTGATGGAAGTATTTGGGAGGGTATGGAAATCAGTAATTCTGCTTTAAAAACTGAATATTGCGAGTATAATAACGTTGAAAAGCTTTTTCATCAATCGATGAATACTTATTCTAATTTGGCTTATTTCTTTTTTGGTGTAATAATATTGCAAATTGGCCTTTCAGACTTTAAAAACAAAAACAAGCAAAGCAAACTTGAAAAGTTTCCCGCTCTATCTATTTTGTTTGGAATTTGCTTAATCTATTTATGTTTTGGAAGTGCTTTTTTTCATGCTTCTCTCACATATCTGGGCCAAAGGGTAGACATGAACGGAACATATAGCATTTCTATTGTATTGTTTGGCATTGCCCTTTACAGTGTTTTTACTAAAATTGAGTTTTCTGACAAAGCAAAAAAAGTTTGGCTTGTATTCCTTATCCTCTGCATATTAGCTTTTATAAAAATTGCTTTATTTATATCAAGTACTAAGTTTTTGTCAGGTATTATTTTAATTCAAAGTCTTTTGGTTTTGATTATTTATTTTCAAAACATAAAAGAAAAGTCTATTATTTTAGCCATTTCTGGCCTAGTTTTAATGATAATTGCAGTTAAAATTCGTTCTTTAGATGTGCAAAAAGTCGGCTGTGATCCAGCTTCTTTTTATCAAGGTCATTCAGTGTGGCATCTATTAACAGCTTTAAGCAGCTTTTGTAGTTATGCTTTTTTTAGGTTTTCAAAAAAATAAAAGAAGAGAAACTATTAAAATTTTCATTTGGTTAGGGCATTAGATACAATTAACACATCCTCGAAACTTTATTTATTGATTCTCTACTAATTCATATATGAAAAAAATCACTTTTCTTCTTATTTTTCCATTTCTTTCCTTGGCTCAGAAACCTATTCTGATTACCTCGCCCAACAAACAAATTGAGTTTGAATTGAAAGTTTTACCCGAAAACTTAACATTTTCAATCAAACATAAAAATCTTAGAATTGTAGAAGCGTCACCTTTGGGTTTGAGATTTGACTCTGGCAATTTTCAAGAAAATTTGCAATTAGGTAAGGTAGTTTTTTCAACAAAAAAAGAAGAATATGAGCTTATTGTAGGTAAAAATAGTCATGTGAATGAAGTATTTAATGAGGCCATAGTTCCATTAATTGAAAAAACAGCACCTTACCGACATATTAATTTGACTATTAGGATTTTTAATGATGGTTTGGGGTTCCGGTATGAAGTTCCGCTTCAGAAAAACTGGAGGTCGTATCAATTATTAGAAGAAAATACTGCCTTTCAAATTGCCCCCAATGCCATAGCCCATAGCTTACAATTTGATAATTATACAACTTCTCACGAAGGGTTTTATGTCACTCAAAATTTTTCAGCAATTCCAGAAAACAAATTACTCGACCTGCCAGCCACTTTTGAAATTGCCAATAAAACCTATTTGGCTATTACTGAAGCGGCTGTACGTGATTTTGCAGGCCTTTATTTGCAGAGAGATAAAAATAAATTAGTGAGTAAATTATCTCCCTTGCCTAATCAGGCTAGCTTAAAAGTTATTGCTAACTTGCCCCATAAAACACCTTGGAGAGTCCTTCTAATAAGTGACAATATAGGAGATTTGATAAAATCAAACCTTTTAACTAATTTGAATGAGCCATGCAAATTAAAAGAGACGGATTGGATAAAACCAGGTAAAACAACATTTACGTGGTGGAATGGTAATATCATAAAAGATTTGGATTTTCAACCTGGAAATAATTTTCAGACAAATAAGTTTTACATCGATTTTGCATCAGAAAACAACCTTCAATTTCATTCTATTTATGGTTATTCTTTACAACCTTGGTATTTGGACGATGGCATGAATTTTGGCACCCCGGGCCCGCATACGGATGTTACAAAGAGTGTTGCCAGCCTGAACATGCCTGAAATTTGTGAATATGCAAAATCTAAAAATGTAGGAATTCATCTTTGGGTAAACTGGAAAGCACTTTACCCGCAACTTGAAGAAGCCTTTGCATTGTACGAAAAATGGGGTATAAAAGGCCTCATAGTCGATTTTATGGATAGAGATGACCAAGAAATGATTAATATTCAAGAGGAAATATTGCAAAAAGCATATAATCACCATTTATTTATTCAGTTTCATGGCTGCAGCAAACCTAGTGGCTTAAGTCGTACCTATCCCAATGAATTTACCAGAGAAGCTACCTTGAATTATGAAAGTTACAAATGGGGACATTCAATAAATGCCAATCATGACATAACCATGCCTTTCACACGGCTTTTGGCAGGCCCAACTGACTATCATTTGGGGGGCTTTAGGTCATTGCCTACCGCTGAGCACAAAATTCAATTCACAAATCCTTTCGTAACCAGCACACGTGTACATATGCTGGCTATGTATGTAGTTTTAGAAAGTTATTTAGGTATGGTATGTGATACACCAATGGCCTATGAAGGTCAGGAAGGCTTTGATTGGATACAAAAAATACCTACAACTTGGGACGAAACGAAAGTACCCTCTGCGAAAATAAATGAACATGTATGCATTGCTCGTAGGAAAAATGAAGACTGGTATATGGGAACAATTACAAATCAAGATGAAAGGAAATTGGAGATAAAACTTGATTTTTTATCAGACGGAAATTACATTGCCCATCAATATTCCGATGCAAAAGATAGTAATATACAACCCAACCATTTTGTAAAATCTCAAAAAAAGGTAACCAAAAATAGTATTATGAGTCTGGAATTGGCACAAGATGGAGGAAACGTCGTATTTTTTGAAAAAGAAAAATAAAAAAAGTTAGTATTACAATTGCTGTTTTAATGAATAAAAAAACAGTGCCTTATATGGTATACTTTGCGCCGGAATCGGTGGTACACTATGGAGTGGAATATCTAATCCATTGCCAAATGGAATTTATTTACTGATGAAGCAAAGGTTCCAAAGGTATTACAAAACGGATTGAAAATAGACTTTTTAGTTGATAAAATAGCCTTAATATTTCCCGACATCAACGAAGCTAGAAATTTGACAAAAACTGATTTACAGCCTATATCAAACGAATTTATCGCAAAGGCTTTTGAGCATTTTGGTATTGAAAAATAAAAAAATAGTGCTGCTTTACTAGTACACTTTAGATCGGAATAATTGGTAGTATTATATGCGAATTTGATTCAAAACATTCGTGCATTTTTCCATTAGTTGCTTTGTTTAGCCGATTTTAATTCATCAACAATTTTAAATTTATAATATTAATAGTTAATATATTAGCTAATAGTATAATTTATTAGTATATTTGATTAATATAATAACTATTTTATGAATCAATACATCCTTAAAAAAACACCTTTAGCTGTTTTAACAGATACAGCTGAGAAAATCAAAACACTTCGTAAAACAGAAAAATATTCTCAGGCTGAATTAGCAGAACGCTCAGGAGTTTCGCTTGGCAGCCTAAAACGGTTCGAAAATACGGGGCAAATTTCATTGGAATCTCTTGTGAAACTGGCCAATATCTTTGATAGATTGGATGATTTTGAGGAATTATTTAAACCAAAAGAAGATTTAAAAAATATTGCAAAACTTTTCAGTAAATGACTTTAAATGCTATAAATAAGGTTAAAGTTTCTTTTAATTTTGGCAATAATATTGTTGACGTTGGGGAGCTAGTTTTACAAAACAAAAGTATCTATTTCAAATATTTAGATAGTTTTTTGGATTTGAAATTGAATATTTCTCCGTATAAATTAAAGCTGGATAACAGTATTCAAAATCCTGATAATCAGCTATTTGATGGACTGTTTGGTGTATTTGATGATTCACTTCCTGATGGTTGGGGAAAGCTTTTGGTTGATAGAAAACTTTTGGCCTCAGGAATTAATTATTCCGAAATCAACCCACTTTTAAGGCTTTCGATAGTTGGCAATAATGGCGCTGGGGCTTTGGTTTACCAGCCAGAAAATGAGGATAAAAGTGAATACAAACAAAACCTTGGCCTTGATGAAATTGCTACCGAAGTAAATAAAATAATTGCCGAAGAACCAACCAATTTTTTAGATGAAAT
>JANMZR010000009.1:0-6977 GCA_031383555.1 Cytophagaceae bacterium
AACATATACAAATATGAAAACAAACTATTTATTACCTCCAATTTTTAAAATGATTGGAGTTTTGCTTTTCGTGCCATTCATTATTTTAGGATTTTTTGTAATTATTAAAGATTTTCAGTTTGATTGGCTTA
This sequence comes from Cytophagaceae bacterium, assembly GCA_031383555.1. GTDB lineage: Bacteria > Bacteroidota > Bacteroidia > Cytophagales > Spirosomataceae > JANMZR01. The sequence continues at coordinate 132 of JANMZR010000009.1, forward strand.
CCATCCAGAGTTTACACCCAAAAAATCCAAACAATTTCATAAGTGAAAATGAAAATTTCACGAATGAAATTGCAATAATTGGAACACTTCTAAGTTTATTTTTTATTGCTTTTTCCAGGGAGAAATTAGAAGATGAGTTTATTGTAAAAACAAGACTTGAGAGTTTACTATGGGCTACCTATATCAATTTATTTTTGGTTATTGTAGTTACACTTTCGATATATGGTTTGAATTTTTATATGGCGATTACAAATTTGGTTTTTCTTCAGCTAATAATTTTTATTTTAAGATTCAATTTTATCTTAAATTGGAAAATACGTCTACTAAATAAGGAAGGAGGCCAAAATGAAAAATAAAATAAGAATTGAGCGAGCGATACATAATTTTACACAAGCCGAATTGGCAGATAAAATTGGTGTTTCAAGGCAAACTATCAATGCAATGGAGGCCGATAAATATGCGCCCTCGGTCGTATTGGCTTTACGAATTGCAAGATTATTTGGAAAAACTGTAGAGGAAATTTTTGAATTGGAAGGAGATAATTAATGATAATAATTAAATATTTGAAACCTATTTTCTGACTTATGGGTTAAAATAATCTAGGTTATAAATTAATAAACATATGGATATTGTAAAAACGGCACTCATCACAGGTGGCTCAAAAGGAATTGGTTATGCTGTGGCGGAAGCTCTTATTAACGATGGTATAAAAGTTGCCATTACTGCCAGAAATAAGGAAGAGGTTGAAAAAGCAGCAGCATCTCTTAATAAAATAAAAGCTGGCACAGCTCTAGGATTTCAATCTGACGTAAAAAATATGGCCTCTCAGGTGGCTGTTGTTCAGCAGATTATAAGTAATTGGGGCCGATTAGATTATGTAATTGCCAATGCTGGAGTTGGACATTTTGCGTCTATTCAAGAGCTTACCCAAGAGCAATGGCAGGAAACTATGGACATCAATTTAACAGGAGTTTTTAATTCAATAAAGGCCAGTTATGCAGCTTTGAAAGAAACCAAGGGCTATTTTATCTCCATTGCTAGTTTGGCGGGCACCAATTTTTTCGAAAAAGGAGGTGCTTACAATGCGAGTAAATTTGGGTTGGTAGGTTTCAGTCAGGCCATTATGATGGATTTGCGAAAAGATGGTATTAAAGTTACCACCATTATGCCGGGTTCTGTAGCAACTAATTTCAATGGTCATATTCCCAACGAAAAGGATGCTTGGAAAATACAGCCAGAAGATATTGGCCAAATTGTATCGGACTTAATAAAAATGCCAGCCCGTACTTTACCAAGTAAAATTGAAGTGAGGCCTAGTTTTCCAGCGTAAAATATTAGGAGGTTCTAGATAATTATAAATTTAGAACCTCTCCTAATTTCAAAATTTGAAGTTGATTTTGAATTTTCCCCTCGCCATTTAATTTGAAAAGTATTTTCTCAGGCTCACCCAAGGGCTCGTCGGCAGCATCGAAAGTTCCATAATGGAAAGGGACTAATATTTTTGCTTTAGTATCATGAAAAGCTTTTACTGCATCATAAGGTTCTTGGTGATTTGGGCTCATAAACCATACAGGGGAGTAAGCCCCGGCCCCGATTAATGCAACATCAATATTTGGGAATAGCTCGCCAATATCCTTAAAATGAGAGCCATAGCCCGAGTCACCACCAAAATAGATTATTTTATTATTGGCTTTTATCATAAAACCACCCCAAAGTGTTTCATTCACGTCGTTAAGTCCACGATTGGCCCAATTGCGAGATGGTAAATAACTTATTTCAATATTTTTATCCAAATTATATTGCTGGTACCAGCCTGCAGAATGTATTTTATTTTTTGTCCAACTACCCAATAGTTTTTCTTGCTTTAAGCCAGTAAGTATTTGTGCATCAGGGTTTTGTTTGGATAAAAGCTTTATAGCGTCCTTATCGCAATGGTCATAATGGGCATGCGATACTAAAACAAAATCAATTTCGGTAAATTTTTCTGGTGCTATAGGAAGCTCAGAATATCTTTTCCCAACTGCCAATTTCCCAAAAACAGGATCAATTAATATTCTAATACCACCTAATTGAATATAAAAACTGGCATGGCCAAGCCAAACTATTTTATCGGCGTTATTTGCAACAAATTGGTCATTTTTGATCACAGTAATTCTCCAGGTATCTTTTTTCTTTTCCTCCCGTTGTGGATTTCGCTCAGTCATCCATTTAAAAACGCTTCCAAAACTTTGCACTAAAGGAAACTCGTGATTCATAAAAAGACCATCTTGATCCAAAGGAGTTCCATTCCAATTTGGTTTGATAGTCTTTAAATCAGGATTTGAAATAAATTTTTTGACTATTGGTTTTTTCTCTTTTGCAAACATAAATTTTCCAGTAAAAATTACTCCTACAATTGTTAAGCTTTTGATTATAAGAGATTTACGTTTCATTATTTTAGTATTCAGATTTAATTTTTGAATTATTTATTCAAAAGTTTTATCACAAATTAAGGCAATTCTAACAATGGCCTCCAAAGGTGTTTTGTGAAATTCACAATTTTATGGTTTTGTACCCCAATGCCTTCAGCCTCAAGTAATTGTTGCATTCTGTCGCCACCAAAATAAAACTTGCCCGTTAATAATCCTTGGCTATTTACAACCCTATGTGCCGGAATGGTGGGGTCGGCATGGCAGGCATTCATGGCCCAACCTACAAAACGGGCACCGCTTTTCAAACCCAAATATTCGGCAATAGCACCATAACTTGTTACCCTACCGTAAGGGATAAGTCTAACAACTTGATAAATATCATCAAATTTATTTTTAGAGTCTGTTTGTGCCACAGTTTGTGAGTTTGAAAATTAATTTGGGATTTTGTAAGTTTGAAGACAAGTTTGTAAGTTTGAGAGTTTGTTTAGTTTGAGAATTTGTTAGTAATTTTATTAGAAATTTTAAAATTTCAAACTTTCTTCAAACTTTTTCCAAACTTTCTTCAAACTTCCAAACTTCTTATAAACTACTATAAATCTTTGAGATAGGCTTTCCCGCCTAGCCCACGCATCTGTCTGGCTATGAAATTAGTCCTTTTTTGCGTATAATTTGAAGGGTTTGTAACTGAAAATCTTATTGGGTTCGGCAATACCGCTGCCATTTTAGCTGCTTCTGTTCGAGAAAGGGTTGTTGCAGAGTGCCCAAAATATTTTTTTGAACCTTCTTCAAAGCCAAAGGTCATTTTGCCAGTTTCGGCTACATTCAAATACATTTCAAGAATTCTTTCTTTGCCCCAAATAATCTCTATCAGGGTTGTAAAATATACTTCCAGCCCCTTTCTGATATAATCCCTTTTTTGCCATAAAAATACATTTTTAGCTACTTGTTGACTAATTGTACTAGCACCTTTTAACCTTTTACCATTTAAATTACCTTTAAAAGCTTTGTTCATCGCTTTAAAGTCGAAGCCATTGTGCTCAGGGAAAAATTGGTCTTCAGAAGCTACAACAGCCAATGCGGCTTCTTTTGAGATAGTATCATATGACTGCCATTCATAGTTTATTGCTGAGTCTTCACCGTTTATCAATGCCGATATTTTTCTTTGAAGCATAGTTGGAGTAAAAATAACCGGAATGAATTTCAACAAAACGGTGGATAAAATACTTATAGCTAAAAAGTAAATTATGGCTCTTTTTATGAAGGAAAAAATCTTACTTTTGAAGCTGGTTTTTGGGCTTTTATTTTTGCAAAAAATACTTTTAAACCAATTTGTTTTTTTGGTTTTTGCAATGGGAGAAAATGTCTGTTTATTTTTGTAGGTATTTTGAGCCATATCACAAAAATAGTGAAAATTTACAATTCTATAAATAAATTTGAAGCAATTTGATCGGCAAAGTACTTCCCTTTTTGGGTTAATTGTATTTTATCGTCATTTATTTGAATCCAATTTTTTGATAAATAATTTTCTATTGTTTTGTAGTTTTGAATTTGAAATTTACCACTAGATAAATCCTCAATTTTATTTAAATCAACACCCCAAATAGTTCTTAATGAGGTCATTAAATATTCATTTGTTTTGTTTGCTGTGCTCAATATTTCCAACGAATAATTAAGGTCTTTATTTTCTATTCCTTTGATATAGAGACTATTATTGTAAATGTTTGATTGTCTGCTTTCGCCATTAAAACTATGTGCTGATGGCCCAATTCCTAAGTAGTTTTTACCCTTCCAGTAGTTTGTATTATGTTTTGAATAGTGGTTATCCTTTGCAAAATTTGAAATTTCATATTGTTCATAGCCTTTATTTCCAAGCTTGTTCATCAATATTTCAAACTGTTCTGAGGCAAAGTCTTCATCAATTGCATTCATAGTTTTATTTTTCACCCATTTTCCAAAAGTAGTTTTTGGCTCTATTGTTAAGCAATAAGCGGATATATGTTTGATACCAAATGAGGTTACTTTTTCTAAATCATCCATTAAAATTTCGTGGCTCTCGGCAGGAATACCATATATTAAATCGATTGATAAATTGTCGAATCCTATTTTTTTGGCGTTTTCTATACATTCAACAGCCTCTATACTATTGTGGGCCCGATTCATGAATTTCAAATGATTTTCATGAAATGATTGAATACCAATGCTCAACCGGTTGATGCCAATATTTCTGATTATTTCAAGATTTTCTGAATTTAAATCATCAGGATTGGCCTCCAAAGTAATTTCAATGTCACTTGAAAATTGAAAATTACCAGAAATAGTATTAAATATTTTTTTTAGGTGTTTTTCTGATAGAAGGGAAGGTGTGCCACCTCCAAAATAGATTGAGTCGAGTTTATTTTTCGTTAAATATTCCTTTCGAATGTTAATTTCTAGACAAATAGAATCAACTATTTTATCGACTAAATCTAAATTTGTACTGAAATGAAAATCACAATAATGACAAGCCTGTTTACAAAATGGAATATGGATATAAAGCATTAAACATTTATGAGTTGTGATTGGTCAGTTTTGATTTTTATAAAAAAAATCATTTTGTGGCCACATAATAAAAATCGTAACAAGTATCGATATCATCTGATAAATGAAAGCAATCTGGATTTATCCCAGTTGTCAATTGACCATCGGATTTTAATAACATATTCCTGCTCAGTCGATTGCCAAGATCATATGGGACTTGAAGCATCCATCGAGGTAGGTTATATTGCAGGTTAAAAATATCGAAACGAGTAATTTTTCGTACTGATTTTTTATTGGCCTCGTAGTATTCATTTACTATTTTATTACCATGAATTCCTTTTGCATCTACTTTTGCGAAATATTTCCCCATCAAATTTTTAAGTTCCAAACCTAGGTATTCACGCTCGTGCCAAGGGTTGCGTGTTAATGACATAATACGATTTGGAGTAGTTAAGAATAGCTTTCCACCAGGCTTTAATACTCTATGGGCTTCCTTCAAAAAAGAATGGTCGTCAGCAATATGCTCTATAACTTGAAAGGTAACAATATTATCAAAAGTATTGTCGGCCAACCCTTTTAATGGTGGGATGAACATATCAATAAAAGTATATTTCGGATATTTTCCTGATAATTCCTTGAGTAAAGGGGCATTTTTATCGATTCCAGTGTAATCATCAACTATTTGCGACATAACTTCAACCCCACGACCGGCCCCAGTACCAATTTCAAGCATATTTCCACCCTTCACTGTTTCTAAAACTTTAAGATATGGGTAAAATAGGCGTTGGTGAATAGGATTATCCGATACAATTTCTGAGGAAGCAATTTCTGTAGTTTTGTACATTTTAATCGTTAAATTAGGTTGTTTTTTTCAATAAAAGCTGTAATAATTTTTTGAAAAGGATAATTTTTAATGGAAATAGAAAATAAATCTATTTTAAAATGCAAATTTAATCAATCTTAACGTTTAATTGTTTTAGCATTTCCATTTATGCCAATTTAATATCAATAAGACAATAATTATTGATAAATTTGTGTAATTAAATAGTAAGAAAATTAGATTTCGAACAATTCTAAGAAATGAAAAATAAGAATAGAATTTAAATTTAAGACAATAAAAAAAATAATTTTCACAAAAATGAAAAACATATTTATCGTAATATTTTTATTGGTTTTGAACAGCTGTATGGTTTCAAATACAAGCTTAAATGACAACAATAAAGCAAAAAATGCAAAGTTGGTAAATGCATCAAAATTTGTGAACATATTAAAAACCAAATTTATAGATAACGGTAACAACATTCGTATATTTGGCTCATTTTTAGCAAGTGATTCTTTAGATGCTGATTCTTTTTATTCAAAATACTCAACTACTTATGGTTTTGTATTTGATTATGCCTTGAAAGATAAAACAGATATGAGGCCTGTGGCCGTAAATGAAAGCTCAATTATTGTGAAAAACAAGCTAGTCAATTTTTATTTTGACCTACCAAAACCCAAAACAGAGCTCATAATTATTACAATTAAAATTGATGTAATAGAAAAAGCAAATAATTCAAAGATGCAAGATGAGCTTACTGTTCGACTAAATTCTGCTAGAACGAGTGATTCATTTGGTTTATTTAATGTGAAAGATGGAAGCTTACTTTTAAACAATTATATTAATTATAAAGATAGTGTGATCATTAAATCATTAAATGAGGTTGATCAAAAGTTTATTGTTGTGCGGTATAAACATGACTTTGATCCGGCGTTATCACCTTTGGCTGTTGGCCAAAAACCCGCTCCTAAGCCCCTATATGTGGATAGTTTGTATGAAGTTTCTTCAAATACGCCCTTTATTTTAGGTGATAATGGACTTCATTATTTCATAAAAGACACTACCGACCGTACTGGTTTTAGTGTGCTTAGTGTTGAC
>JANMZR010000101.1:0-6389 GCA_031383555.1 Cytophagaceae bacterium
ATTAGAGAAATTTGTCGTTATTTTTCATCTAATATACTGGATATCAGCCTATTATCCTAATTTTATAGCATATTTTATCTCTATTTTTTGTGCTAAATTATTTATTGTCATGTACTAAAATGTAATTCACAAATATTTTCATTGCCCAAAAGTTTTATTTCTTTATATATATTATTTCCCGCATCTTGCGCATTTCGGAAATCATAATAGACTTTTATAGCTTTTGAACCCACTTTTTCCATAATATACAAGTGTTCTTCGGCTGTTAAATAAGATTCAATACCTAATGTAATTCCCATTTTTTCAGCATTTGGGGCTACTTCTTTTAGCTTAGCAATAACTGTTTCAATTCCTTTTTGGTCATTTCTTAGGTCGTTTTTTGCAAAAAAGGCTAATAATATTACATTTACATCCAAGTTTTTGGCTACCTGAATACTATCGGCCACCCATTGGTCGGTTCTATTATCTGATTTATAAGGAATATTATTGAGCTCACCAATCGCCAAACTCGTTATTTTAACACGGGTCTCTTTCGATTTTGCCTTATAAATTTCCTGAATACTTTTTTCTCTTAAATGTAAGTTATTATCAATATTTCCTAGATTAACTTGGACTCCACTTAGGCCAATTGCTTTTGCAATATCAAACGCTTCAGGCTTTGAATTTTGACCAAGGGCCCAATCACAGGCGCCAATTTTTTTCGTTTTAAAACCAAAGCTTGCAAAAGATTCTAAAGATTTCAATTGAAAAAGAGAAATTGAAGCCATGCCGCCAATAAATTGTTTTCTGTTCATATTGGTAAATAAAAAAGGTTAAACATTCAATTTAAATCTATACGTTTTCTGAAACATAACTTGGTATTCCTACATTTCTGTAAAGTTTAGCAATTCTATGGGCATGCTCATCATAGGCTGCTTGAAATATTTCTGTAGCTTTTTCTGCTCCGATTACTGCACCAGCTGTCAATACTTTAGGAGGATGACCCCCTTGTGTGAGCAAATTGGCTATTTCAGCTTTAATGCTATTGATTATCAAGCAACTACCAATTGTAGAACCAGGCGCAACTGGTGTTTCTAGCCCTTCAATTTGAATCATCGCATCACCCACAGGAGCGCCAGAATTTAAAACTATTTCACAAAAATCTTGGAGTTTTTTTCCATCGGCTTTTTTTGATGTGCTCGCATCTGAATGTAATTTTGAAATAATTCCTACTGTTTTAATGCCGTTTTTTTGGAAAATTTCGGCCATTTCAATAGGCACAACATTACAGCCCGACGATGAAATTATTAAAGCAGTGTCGATAGTTTTTAAATCAAAATTTCGCAGAATTTGTGTTGCAAAGCCAGGTACGTTTTCTAAAAACATAGCTTGGCGCTGGCCATTGGCACCAACAACCAAATTATGGAAAGTAAGTGAAAGCTCAACAATTGGGTTAAAACCTGGGAAGGAGCCGTATCGAGGCCACATTTCTTCAACCATAATTCTACTATGGCCACTGCCAAATACATGAACCATACGGCCGGCTAAAATAGTTTTTGCAAATAGGTTGGCCGCTTCCAATATTTTGGATTCTTGGCTTGAAACAGTTTCAATTAGGCCTTGGCACTTTTGTAGATATTGTTGGGTGTATGTCATATTTAAAATTGCATAAAATCCCACGAGTTCCACTCGGGGCAACTTTTGTTTAACTCCTTTGGAGTTATGATTATTTGAAATAGCTTAAATTTAAAACTGATATTTATTTTTTATTTTTTTTAAAATTTAATTGTGACCAGAAACCCGTTGCCTCAAACATGACTCCTTTCAAAAGCAAAGCCTGCGGCGCCAATAGCACCAGAAAGTTCTTGGAATTTCGCCTTCACAATTGGGGTTACTTTCCCTTTAGGTTTGAATTCATATAAGTGAACAAATTCGTTTAAGTGATTAAATAGCAAATTATTAGCATTAGTAACTCCGCCCGATAAAACTATTATTTCTGGCGAAAGTGCGTTAATCAAAGATGCAATAGATAATGCTAATTTTCTTACGGAATCCAGCCAAAGCCAAGTAGCAAAAGTTTCTCCTTTTTCAAATGCTTCTACTAATTTTTCTATGGAATCGAATTGCCCCCGGCTACGTCTTTTTATAGAATAATTACCAAATGCATATTCCAAACTGCCGGGCATGCCCAAAATACTCTGCTCATCGTCAGCATGGTTGATACTCATATGCCCCAAATGACCAGCCATTTGCCCTTGGCCTTGATAAAGTTCACCATTGATTAAAATACCACCGCCAATGCCTGTGCCTAAGGTGAATAATATTGCATTTTTAAAACCTTTAGCTATTCCAAATTTTGCCTCAGCCATTAATGCGGCATGAGCATCGTTCAATACAAAAGTGTTGGTTTTTAAGTATTTAGCCCATCGGAAGTTCTCCAAACCTTGTAGTCGATTCGGTAAATGGGCTATACAAGTATTATTATCATTGGCAAGGCCTGGTGCTGAAAGTCCAATCAAATCAACAGGTTCTGAATGTTTATTTTTCAAGAACTCTACCATTTCTTGCACATTTTCTCTCCATTTTCCTTCTTCATCATCTATGGTTGGTATTGAATGCTGTTGTAATATTTCACCAGCTTCATTCATTACAATTCCTTTTACATTAGTGCCACCCAAATCAATTCCAATTGCTGTTTTCATAAATAGATGTTAGATTTTAGATGTTAGATGTTAGATGTTAGAAAATATCAATACTGCCCCTCACTTACTTCCCAGCCACCATCGACATATAAAGTTTGACCCGTAACAAAATTTGATCCATCACTCATAAAATATACTGCCGCAGCATCCAAGTCTTCGGGTTGGCCGTTTCTGCCACCATCCAAAGGCTGTTTAGTTTTTACAAAATTCAAAATCAAATCATTTTTACTCGCTCGCTCACTCATTGGAGTTTCAACTAAAGCTGGCGCTAATAGATTGATACGAATATTATTTTTGGCATAATAAGCGGCCAGCGACTTTGTAAAACCAATTACAGCTGATTTCGTAGCTGCATACGCATGCGTAACGAAGTATTCGGGAGATGGTGAAAAACCTAAAACTGAACCCATATTTAGAATGGAACCTCCTTTGCCCAACTCTAAAAATTTTTGAACCGCTGCCTGATTTGAAAGCATAAGGCTTGTTAAATTGAGCTCAAAAGTTTTATTCCAACCTTCCAAAGTGAGCTCATGTAAGGGCCCATCTCCGTATTTACGGCCACTTCCACCTGCCACATGATACAAGCCATCAAACGAACCAAACTTTGTAATACACTGATTAATAGCTTTTTGTGCTGTAGTGGGATCTGAGGCATCCCCAATATAAAGTGATGATTGTTTGCCCAGTTCACTCAAAGCCGCCATACCCGATTCAGCATTCCTACCGACTATTACCACAAATGCTCCATTTTTTACAAATGCTTTAGCCGCCGAAAAGCCTAGCCCTGTTGTTCCGCCAATAACTACTATTGATTTATCTGCTAACATTTTGCAAAATTTGTATTGTTATTTTGTATGAATATTTCAATTTGATAATTAATTACAAATATTTATCATTTTATTAGCTTATTCTACCTATAATTGCACTATTTATGGTACTATATTGATATTTTATGCAAAAGGCTCCTTTTTTACAAAAATTATTCATTACGCCTGGCTCTTCTTTTTTAGTGGACCGATTTGAAAGCCCTAGTTTTGAAAGCCCATGGCATTATCATCCTGAATTTGAAATAGTTATTTGCGATGGAAGCTTTGGAAAAAAATTTATTGGCAACCATATTTCTGATTATAATAAAGGTGACTTGGCTTTGCTAGGCGCTAACCTGCCACATTTATATCGGGCTGATGATGAGTGCTTTAGTGTTGATTTTACTGAAAAACCAGCTTCAATTGTGATTCATTTTTTGGACAATTGTTTTGGAGATTCTTTTTTTAGTATTGTAGAAATGGCCGAAATTCAACAATTATTACTGCTTTCAAAAGTTGGCATTGAGTTTTATGGCGATTCAAAATTGCTGATAATTGATAAAATTAGGACTATGCAAAAAGCCGATAAAATTGGAAAGTTTATTGGTTTAATTGAAGTGCTTACGTTAATGGCTAAATCAAAAGAATATAAATTACTTTCTGATATTGAAATGGTAGGAGCGGGATTAAAAGACTCGGGGCGTATGCATCTGGTATTTGATTACGTAATTAAAAATTTTAAAAATGAAGTTAACTTAGGTGAAATTGCAAGCCAAACAAAGTTTTCTGAAGCAGCTTTTTGCCGTTTTTTTAAAGCCAGAACTAAAAAAACTTTTTCAGAATTTGTAAATGAAATACGCATTGGACATGCTTGTAAGCTATTGAAAGAGAGTGAATTATCTATTGTAGAAATTGGCTTTGAATCGGGATTTAATAATTTGTCGAACTTTAATAGACAGTTTAAAAAATTGAAAGGAATGAACCCTAAAACTTTCAGAAAAATATAAAATTAAATATCGAGATATATCGATATGTTTTTTAATTTTATAAAATGCAAATCGATATTGTAAAAATTTCTTCAGCACCCTCTAATAAATCCCGATTAGAAATCATGCGCTGGCTCAAAAATCCTGATGCCAATTTTAAACCATAGGTAGAAGTCGAAGGTTGAAATGGGCGTTTGTGTGGGTAAAATTTAAGAAAAGCTGGTTTAGCTCAATCGACCACTTCACATTATTTATCAATTTTGCAAAATGCCGATTTATTAATTGCCACCAGAATAGGGAAGTGGACATATTATAAGTCAAATGTAGAGATAATTGAATAGTATATAAGTGCCTTAAAATCAGTAATATAGTTATGGATTTATTAAAAATCAGAAAGGAAACTTTGTATTGTGAAGATAAAATATTTTTATCAAGTGCTGGTTGCTCATTACCACCGAAAAGTATGTTTGAGAAAATGCATGCTTATAATCGGTTAGAGGAGGAGTTTGGGGGTTATGCAATTGAAGCAAGTCAATCAGCTCAACGAAATAGTTTTTATGCAGAAATGGCAAAACTATTAAATTGTAACCAAAGGAATATTTCATTTCAATACTCTGCTACTGAAGGCTTTAGTCGTTCATTGTCAGCAATCCCATTCAAAAACGGTGATGTTATTCTTACCACAGATGATGATTATATTTCCAATTTCATTGCTTTTATTTCATTGAAAAAAAGGTTTGGAATAAAAATAATCCGTTGTTCAAATACAGAAGCAGGTGAGTTGGATTTGATAGATTTTGAACGAAAAATCATTCAAGAAAAACCAGTTTTAGTGGCCATAACTCAGGTGCCTACCAATTCTGGATTGGTGCAGCCTGTGGCCGAGGTAGGTAAATTATGCAAGAAATATGATATTTTATATTTGTTAGATGCGTGCCAAGCGGTTGGTCAAATGAGCGTAGATGTGAAAGAAATTGGCTGTGATTTTTTAAATGGAACTGGAAGGAAATTTCTCCGTGGGCCACGAACTTCTGGCTTTTTATATGTTTCAGATAAAGTGTTAAATATGGGTTTAGAACCACTTTTTATCGACCGTCGTGGTGCCGAATGGACTGATAATGATGATTATAAAGCAAATGATTCGGCTTTAAGATTTGAGCCAAAAGAAGTAGGAGTTGAGATTATAGGTTTGGCTGAGGCAGTTCGATATTGCAATGAAATTGGTATCGAAAATATTGAAAAATATAATTATGATATTGCAAAACGATTGCGGTATAATTTATCCCAAATACCAAATATTCAATTACTTGATTTGGGTTCTAAAATTTGCAATATCATAACTTTTCATGTAAAAGGTAAAACTTTAATAGAAGTTGATGGCTTTTTGAAAACAAATAATATTTATTTTTCGCAAAGCCTAAAAAGCTATGCAATAATCGATTATAAGAAAAAAGGAGTTGATTGGGCTATTCGTTTTTCCCCACATTATTTCAATACTTTGGAGGAAATGGATCGGGTGGGGGAGTTGGTGAAAAAATTTATGGGATGATATTTTATTCTCAGTTTTTTTGAGTTTAGCACTAGTTTTAATTAGGTTTTATTTTAAGAAATTATTAAAAATATTGTAGTATTAAAATAAAAAAAATACTCTGTAAGTTTATTTAGTTTTGTTGTGAACAAATCATCATAAATTATTTTCATATTTGCTTAAAGTTGTTTCAATAATTGCTTCAATTTCTTCTTGAGAATAGAATTTTGCATTATCACTATGAATTCTATCTATAGCATTTTTGATATATTCTTTATTTCTAGCCAAATGGGTATCTTCTTTAATTATTTTAACCTCATTATTCTTGAATTTTGCCACGAAGCTCATGAATGTATCATAAGCGCAGTCTTTAACTTCAAATTAACTG
>JANMZR010000114.1:0-2960 GCA_031383555.1 Cytophagaceae bacterium
CACGAATTTCTAACATCCATTTCTCCTATTTTTTAAGAAATTTAACATCACTGTTATAAATGCCTTATTTTTATGTAATAAATACCTAGTGCGTAATCTGGGTTAAATCTAATTATATTTCAGTAAAAAAGTCTTCTGACTCATTATCAGGTGTTCCCTAGTGCGAGCCCAGGCTGGCCCACAAAAAAAGCGAATAATTTTTTCATTCGCTTTTTTATTTTCACCTAAGAATTTAATTTGTTAGATGACTTTCAATGTATCTATTTACCAAGATCATAAGCTTCAAATTTCAATTAAAATTTCAGGCGTTACAGAATTTAGAGTTTAAACCAAACGAAATGCCAACTAGAAACAAGTTCCATCGCCAGCTTTGCGGCTCTGGATGACATCCACGGAAGCTGTCATGCTGACGAAGGTCACAGACTCAGTGAGAAGCATCTTGTCTATTTTAAAACCATTTACTAATTAATTAAAAAATTCTTTTTCACTCTAAATCCTGTAATACCAATTTTCATATTCTGTTTTTTTGGAAGGTAGAAGTTTGAGCTTTAACCTTAAATGAAATCCATTTAAATTATTGAACTAAGTCAAACCGATCAAGATTCATTACCTTGGCCCAAGCTGCCACAAAATCGTGGACAAACTGCTCTTGGGAGTCATTACATCCATACACTTCAGCAATTGCTCTTAACTCGGAGTTTGAACCAAAAATAAGATCAACTCTTGAAGCCGCCCATTTTGGTTCCCCAGTAGAACGATTACTACCTACAAACATATTTTGCGAGTCTGTAGTAGCAATCCAAGTGGTATTCATATCAAGTAAATTGACAAAGAAATCATTGGTTAGCATTTCATTTTTATTTGTAAATACACCTGTTTTCGAATGACCGAAATTAGTATTTAATACACGCATTCCTCCAATTAGTACTGCCATTTCTGGAGAAGTTAATGACAATAACTGTGCTTTATCCACTAGCATTTCTTCTGGTGAGGCTGAATGGTAAGCTTTGGAATAATTACGGAAGCCATCAGAAGCTGGCTTAAGTACGGCAAATGAATCGACATCAGTTTGTTCTTGCGATGTGTCAACTCTACCTGGTGTAAACGGCACTACTATTTCATGCCCAGCGTTCTTCGCAGCTTTTTCAATAGCTGCACAGCCGCCCAAAACAATCAAATCGGCTAATGAAACTGCCTTACCACTAGACTGAGCCTCATTGTGGTCCTTTTGAATACTCTCAAGCGTTTTAAGCACATTAGCCAATTGAGGAGGATTGTTAATTTCCCAATCTTTTTGTGGTGAAAGTCTAATACGGGCCCCATTAGCCCCCCCACGTTTGTCTGAATTCCTAAAAGTTGATGCCGAAGCCCAAGCTGTTGAAACAAGTTCTGAAATAGAAAGACCCGAAGCAAGTATTTTGCCTTTCAAAGCTTCTATATCGATATTGTCGATTAATTTACCAGTAAATACAGGAATAGGATCTTGCCAAATCAATTCCTCAGAAGGCACTTCAGCACCAATATACCGAACCTTCGGGCCCATATCTCGATGTGTAAGTTTAAACCATGCCCTCGCAAAAGCATCAGCGAATTTGTCAGGATTTTCATAGAAACTCCTTGAAATAGGCTCATAAATTGGATCAACTTTCAATGCTAGGTCAGAAGTAAGCATAAAAGGAGCATGTTTTTTTGATTGGTCATGAGCATCAGGTATGGTGTTGGCACCTCCATTGTTTGTTGGCTTCCATTGATAAGCGCCACCTACACCTTTATAAAGTTCCCAATCAAAGCCAAAAAGATTTTCGAAATATTTATTGCTCCATTGAGTAGGAGTGGAGGTCCAAGCACCTTCAAGCCCACTTGTAATCGTATCACCCGCATTTCCTGTTCCAAAAGTGTTTTTCCAACCTAAACTTTGCTCCTCAATACTTGCGGCCTCAGGCTCTGCACCCACATATTTATCTGCATCAGCAGCTCCATGCGTTTTACCAAATGTATGACCACCAGCAATTAAGGCTACAGTTTCCTCATCATTCATGGCCATTCTGCCAAATGTTTCTCTGATGTCACGAGCCGAAGCCAAAGGATCGGGTTTGCCGTTGGGTCCTTGAGGGTTCACATAAATTAACCCCATCTGCACTGCACCAAGAGGGTTTTCCAATTCACGATCGCCCGTGTAACGTTTATCATCCAGCCAAATTTTTTCAGAACCCCAATAAACGTCTTCTTCAGGTTCCCAAACATCTTCACGACCACCTGCGAAACCAAATGTTTGAAAGCCCATTGACTCAAGGGCACAGTTACCTGCCAATATCATAAGGTCTGCCCATGAAATTTTTCTACCATATTTCTGTTTTATTGGCCAAAGTAATAAGCGAGCTTTATCTAAATTTGCATTATCAGGCCAGCTATTTAGGGGTGCAAAACGTTGCATACCAGCGCCAGCCCCTCCACGACCATCAGCAATTCGATAAGTGCCAGCACTATGCCAAGCCATTCTGATAAAGAAAGGACCATAATGACCATAATCAGCAGGCCACCAATCTTGTGAGGTTGTCATCAAATCAAAGATATCTTTCTTTAATACTGCCAAATCAAGAGACTTAAACTCCTCGGCATAATTAAAGGCCTTCCCCATCGGATTCGAAAGAGATGAATGTTGACGCAGTATATTCAATTTCAATTGATTTGGCCACCAATCACGATTTGTCGGGCTTGCGCCAGCACTTTGCTTTATAGCGCCACTTGAAAAAGGGCATTTACTTTCACCATTATTGTTATTTGATGTTGTACTTGTGTTTTGAAAAGATTCCATTTGCAATTTTATTTTGTTTGGCTTTGTTTAATTTAATATATGTTAAAATGCAAAACCCACCCCGCCGACTGCGTCAGGCACCCCTCCAAGGAGGGGATTTGGCCAATCCTTCCCTTGGATAAGTGAGCACAAAGTGCGAAACTTA
>JANMZR010000118.1:0-3842 GCA_031383555.1 Cytophagaceae bacterium
AAGTTAACCAAGCCGCGCCACCGTTGAAGTGTGAATTAAAAAAACCCGGTTTTGAATTAACTGCATCGTTTTGTGTTAAATGCACGATCGTTGATTTTAAAAATTACACATATTTAGCTTAGATGGCAGTGACGTATTAAGGCATCGGTTAGTTAAGGATATTATTAAGGCTTATGAAAAGGTTAAAAAATAAAATTGGTTTAATATTATTTGGCTGTTTTCTTTTCAATATTTCATGGGCGCAAACCGACATAAGACGTTGTGCTTCAGCTGAGTATGAAAAGATAGCTTTTGCAAAAAACAAAGGTTTTGCAAATAGAAAACTGGCATTTAATCAATCAATTCAGCAATGCATTATAAAAAATAGAGCTTTAAATAATGGAAAAAAGGCGGCAATAGCAGAACTCATCAAAATTCCAATTGTGGTGCATGTAATTCATAATAATACATCAAATACAGTTGGTGGAGCTCGAAATGCAAATATTTCAGATGAACAAATTAAAAGCCAAATTGAGGTTTTGAATGAGGACTATCGGAGAAAAATCAATACCAGAGGTTTTAATATTGATCAAGTAAGTACTGATATGAATATTGAGTTTTTTTTAGCAGAAGTTGATCCTAATGGAGATCCCTCTAATGGGATTATTAGAAAATTCACTGATAAACAAAGTTTTGATCCATTTTCTGATGCCGATCAAATGGAGCTGACAGAACTTTCCTACTGGCCAAGTGACTGTTATTTAAATATTTGGACTACCAGTTTGTCAAATAATTATTTGGGTTTCAGCCAGTTTCCAACAGCAAAATTAGACGGACTTGACGACCCCATTTCTGATACCGATGAAACTGCAAAAGTTGATGGTGTATATATTGATTATAAGTTTTTTGGCAAAGATTCGCCAGCAATTACCTCCAAATATTATAAATATGGCCGCACCACAACGCATGAAGTCGGCCATTGGCTTGGTTTAATTCACACTTGGGGCGATGAAGATTGTGGTGACGATTATGTTGAAGATACACCTGAAGCACAAGGCCCAAACCTAACTGTTTTTTGTGCGGAAAAATTCTCAACATGTTCTGGCTTTAGAACTCGTAATATGATAGAAAACTATATGGATTATACAATTGACTCCTGTATGAATATTTTCACAAAAGGCCAATCGGAGCGGGTGAATGCAGTATTTGAAATGAGTCCCAGGCGAAAAAAACTCTTGGAATGCGTCACTAAATTACCTGAATCTGAAACAGTTGAATTAAAAATTAAAGGAAATCCAGTAAATGACTTTTTAAAGGCTGATATACTTTTCAAAGGTCAGTCCGATGTAGAAATTTTGTTGTACAACTTAAAAGGAGTCCAAATTTATTCGACTATTTTTAAGAATAAACGCAGCTTCCCTTTAATAATGCCATTAACTAACTTGTTATCAGGCGTTTATATATTGATAGCGAATGTAGGTGGGCAAAGCATTAGCAAGAGAATTTTTGTAAACAGCAAATAAACATTTGAAATAATATTTTGATTACTGAAACAAAAGACAAACCAGATTTCGATGATATTTTTATGGACTTGGCAATTAATTTGGCCAAAAGATCCCACTGCATAAAAGCACAAGTAGGCGCAGTGCTTACTAAAGACACCAGAATCATATCGATTGGCTATAATGGGCCACCTTCAGGCACACATAATTGTGATATTGAATTCCCTGAGGAAGGTTGCCCAAGAGATTCAAAAGGAAGTTGCTCATTGGCCCTTCATGCCGAACAAAATGCAATATTATATGCTGCAAAAAACGGCTCAACAGTGGAAGGAGCAACTATTTATGTAACATTATCACCATGTTTGGCATGTGCCCGTATTATTTTTAGTATGAAAATTACCAAAGTGATTTTTTATAAATCCTATGCTAATTTTAAGGGTTTAAAAAATGATGAAGGTGTTGATTTCTTACGAAAGTTTGGTGTAGAAGTAGTAGAGTACAATAAAGTTGACTCAATATGAACTATTTAGCGCACTTTTATCTTTCGCACAACAATGAAAACCTAATTCTTGGTAATCTCATTGCCGACTCAATGAACGGCAGGCTTGATTCTCCACAATATGCTGCTTTCATTGATGAAATTATATTAGGAATTAAATTGCATCGAGAAATAGACTGGTACACTGATAATCACCCAGTTGTGAGGCAAAGCATACATAGGTTACAGCCAAAGTATCGAAAATATTCTGGGGTTATAATTGACATGTATTATGATCATCTTTTAGCTCGAAATTGGAATAAATATAGCGATATCCCACTCGAATTATATTCTGCAAGGGTTTATCAAATTTTCGAAAAACATAAAAATGCAATTCCATTGAAAATGAGCAGATTAGTGAATTCTATGATTTCAAGGGATTGGCTAAGTAACTATCGTTTTGAAGAAAATTTAACTTGGGCCTTTGCTGGCTTATCAAAAAGGGCGAAATTTGAATCAAAAATGGAAAATGCTTTAGAGGACTTAATGGAAAACTATCTAGAATACTTAAATGAATTTTCTGAGTTTTTCCCTCAAATTATAGCTCATTGTAAGCAGTTTTTGGACAAAAATAATTTAAATTAATATTCTGTTATTATCACACAAAATACTTTAATCTGAAGTGAATCCAGAATACCAGAAAATACTTAAAGAAATAAAAAGAGGGCAATTTGCACCAGTGTATTTATTGCATGGCGATGAACCTTTTTATATTGAAAAAATAGCTGATGAAATTGAAAATTCAGCGCTAGATATTACCGAAAGAGCGTTCAATCAAAATATATTATTTGGAAAAGATATAACAGTAGGTGCGCTAATAAGTTCTGCAAGAGGTTTTCCTATGATGGGAGATAAGCAAGTGATTATAGTTAAAGAAGCCCAGCAAATACAAGGATTTGACAATAAAGAAAATGCTAAATTCTTCGAACAATACTTCCAAAATCCGCAACCTTCCACAATTTTAGTATTATGTTTTAATGAAAATATAGATGAGCGAAAAGTTTGGGTTAAAGTGCTGATAAACAAAGGAGTACTTTTCAATTCCAAAAAGTTTTATGATAATAAATTACCAGATTGGATTGTTGAATATTGCCATTTAAACAAACTGAAAATAAGCTATAAAGCAATTCAACTATTAATCGATTTTATTGGAAATGACCTTTCTCGAATGGCCAGCGAAATTGATAAATTGATGCTTAATCTTAAGATTGATGAAGAAATTTCAGCCATTACAATTGAAAAATATGTCGGAATAAGTAAAGAATATAATATTTTTGAATTCCAAAAAGCTTTAATTCAAAGGGATGTATTAAAAGCCAATAAGATAGTAATCTATTTTGCAAAAAACCAAAAGCAAAATCCTTTACCAAGTACTATGATAATGTTGTACGGTTTGTTTTGTAAAATGCTTTTAGTGCATACAACTTCCGATAAATCAGATAAAAACCTTGCACAAATATTGGGTGTAAATCCTTATTTTGTTAAAGAATATTTATTGGCAATAAGAAATTATTCCTATACCAAGACTTTTGAAGTAATCCATTATATTAAATTAGCTGAAATCAACTCAAAAGGAATCGATTCTGGGTCACAATCGGAAAAAAATATACTTCAAGACCTCATTTACAAGATATTACATTGAATTAATGTAATACATTGACCTTTTTTTTGATCTTTTCATAAGTAAATATTATATCAATTTATTGTAAACATTAGCTATTTGTAAAATAATTTGCTAATTTTGCGCCATAAATAAGGCGGGATAGCTCAGTTGGTTAGAGCACAGGATTCATAACCCTGAGGTCAGGGGTTCAACTCCCCTT
>JANMZR010000120.1:0-18900 GCA_031383555.1 Cytophagaceae bacterium
ACAGTAAATGCTTCTGATCATAGGGAATATGGTCGTGCTAAGTTAGGTGTTTTACATAATAACCCACTTTTTGACAATGTATCGGAAGGCTCTCAAGTATGGATGAGCCATGGCGATACTATTGTTAGTCTGCCTGAGGATTTTCAATTGATTGGCTCAACAGATTCCGTAAAAATAGCAGCTTTTAAGATTGATAATGAGCATACTTATGGTATACAATTTCACCCAGAAGTAACGCATAGTACCGAAGGAGCCACTATTCTCAAAAACTTTGTGGTAAATATTTGCAAAACACCTCAAAGTTGGACGCCAGATGCATTTGTTGAAACTACCGTTGCCAATTTGAAAGAAAAATTGGGTAACGATAAAGTAGTATTAGGCCTTTCTGGCGGCGTTGACAGCTCAGTTGCCGCCGTTTTGATTGATAAAGCAATTGGGAAAAATCTATATTGCATTTTTGTTGATAATGGATTGTTGCGAAAAAATGAGTTTGAGTCCGTTTTACATTCTTACCAAGATATGGGGTTAAATGTAAAGGGGGTAAATGCAAAAGATCAATTTTACAAAGCTTTGGAAGGCCGTACCGATCCAGAAGACAAACGCAAAGCAATTGGAAAGACTTTTATCGATATTTTTGACCAAGAATCTCATTTGATTGAAGACGTAAAATGGTTAGGACAGGGCACCATTTACCCAGATGTCATAGAGTCTGTTTCAGTGTCGGGAGGTCCATCGCAAACCATTAAAAGCCACCATAATGTAGGCGGCTTGCCCGATTATATGAAGTTGAAAGTTGTTGAGCCTTTAAATACTTTGTTTAAAGATGAAGTGCGTAGAGTAGGTAAAACATTAGGAATTGATCCAAATATTTTAGCTCGCCACCCTTTTCCAGGGCCAGGCCTTGGTATAAGAATATTGGGAGATATTACAGCAGAAAAAGTTCAGATATTACAAGAGGTAGATGCTATTTTTATTAATGGCCTGAAAAACAGAGGTTTATATGATACTGTTTGGCAAGCTGGGGCAATGCTTTTGCCCGTTCAAAGTGTGGGCGTAATGGGAGATGAGCGCACCTATGAGCGTGTAGTTGCCTTACGTGCAGTAAGCTCTGTTGATGGTATGACAGCCGACTGGTGCCATTTACCCTATGATTTTCTCGCTGATATATCCAATGAAATTATCAATAAAGTAAAAGGGGTAAATCGTGTAGTTTATGATATTTCAAGCAAGCCTCCAGCTACTATTGAGTGGGAATAAAAGACCAGTTGTGATTTGAAAATCCATTAGGTCATTGCTTAGAGAATTAAAACAATTCTTTCACTACCTGCCAAAGCAAATGTTAAACTTTTGCTACATCAACTTTTTCGGCTTCCTTTCTTAAAATCAATTTAGTATTTATAATTGAAATAGATAAGTAGAGATATAAAATTGTGGTATGAACAAATTAAATAAATTACAACTTAAATCTTCACAAATTCAACCCTTCTATTTGCAGCCTTACCCTCGGGCGATGTATTTGGTAAAGCAGGCACTTTTTCGCCTTTGCCTTCTGAGCTTAATCTGGTAGCATCAACTTTATAGTTTTTTATCAAATACTCTTTTACTGCAGCGGCTCGCTTTTGAGAAAGCAGTAAATTCTTATTATCGTCACCATCAGAGTCTGTATGGCCTGTGATTTTTATTTTTACGTCCTTATTATCTTCTAATATTTCACCGACGGTTTTTAAGGTTTCGTTGCTAGAAGCCTGAATATTAGCTGAATTCACATCAAAAACAATTGCGTTTGTTACAAATTTGCCATCTGTTAAAAGGCCATATTTCAACACTATTTCTTTGATGGTTACATTTATTTTTTTGGCATCTTCTGCATTGGTGAGCAGAAATTGAGTTTCGGCAGTGAAAGTTGGCTTGCCATCAATGGTTTGTTTAATGAGCTTTTCTTTCTTTTTTGTTGGTATTTTCAAAATCAAATTTTGATCTTTTGAAGTAAAGTCTAATTTGCTCATATCCAAGTCATAGCAGTTAAATTCATAAACGGTTTCTGTGGATTTTTTGGTACCAGTTTCGGTAACAGCAAACTTCCATTTGGCACGGTTGCCACCTTCTTGTAAAGCCAAAGTTTGGCTTATTCCATTTACATCTGCATTTTTAAGTTTATTTACTAACCAATCGAATGTTTCTGGTTTTAAATATTCTTTACATTTGGTACTCAGACTGGTGAGGTAAGCCAAAAAATATCTTGCCTTTTCTACATCAGCAAAGATAAATTCCATTCCTTTTTCAAACTTTCGTTTGTCTTTTTCAGTTACAGAAACAAACTCCAACTTTTCAATCGTTTTTGCTGTTACTTTTGCCAAATCCTTGTCCATATCTAGCTTAAAATCAGTGAGATCGCTGAAATTAAAAAGGTAAGTTTGGCCTTGGGATTTACCTTTTTCTACAACTCCTGTTTTGTATTCGCATACACATTCGTTGTTAATACTTTGGTCGTATTGTTTGTTGTTTTGACTGAAACTCGTAATTTGTTTCAAGCCATCAAAGCTGCCGTTTGTATTTTTGGGTAATCGATTTTGCAATTCTTTTCGTGCCAATGGCACTAGTTTTTGAAAAACTAAAACCATTTTCTTGGCTTCAGATGGGCTCGCCATCAATGCTCGTGCTTCATTAGAATATTCTGTTTTTTTGCCTTCAGTTTCACTTACAAATTCTGCTTTATCGGTTGTTGAGGCCGTAAATGCTACCTCATTACCCGATACGTCTATTTTTAAACCAGATTCTACCAAGTCGCCAATTGAAAAATCATAAGCAAAGTCTTCAGTTTTTTTGCCTTCCGTTTTAGTGAATTCTATTTTCATACGATCTTTAAATTCAATTGATTCAGTAGCTTTTTGATTGACAGTTATTCCTTGAGAGGTAAAATTTCCTATATTTTTTTGGATATAACTCAATAAGCCATTATAGTCAGATGGTAATTTAAGGCTTGTTTCCCAGGCTTTTTTGGCGGAAGTAATAACTTCTTTTAAAGCTTTTTCCAAATCACGAGCATCATCGGCATTGTCACATAAAAACACTAATTCATTGGTATATTTATCAGGTTTTCCGTTTTTAGTTACGCCTACTGCTTTGAAACCTTCGGTAGTTTTTAAAACCATTGCTAACTGCTTTTTATCCGCATCCCGTTTTATCTGACTAAGGTCGAAAAAAGCAAAATTAAACTTATATAAATCAACTGACGATTGCCCCTTAGCATTAGTATTTGTGAGTGTCAAAGTCATTTCTAATAGATCGTTTGGGTCTGATTCCAGCTTTTGGCCAATAGATTCTTTTTCTAATTTTACGTCTTTTATATATTGCTTTACCTCGGCAATTGAATTGGCAAGATCTTGACCTTTAGCTAATTGTAAAACAAAAATTAGTTGTAATAGAGTTGTTATTATCTTTTTCATATTATTTTTTTATGATGAAAATTAACCAATTCTTTCCAAACTTCCAACTACTTCATTATACATTCTTCTGGAGATTGGCAGTATTTTGCCATTTTTTAATTTTACAAATGCGTCTTTTTTTTCAGCGTTAACATCTTGTATAAAGCTGATATTTATCATAAGGCCTCGATTAATTTTGATAAAACAATTTAAGTCGACTCGTGTAGAAAATTTCTTCAAAGTCCGGCTGGATACTAGCTGTTTTTTAATAGTATGAATACAAGTATAATTCCATGCACTTTCTAAATACATGATATCTGACTGTTCCACATGTATTTTACTTGCTACTTTAATTTTCGGTTCTATTTTCATTTTTTAAGGTATTTACTTGTTGTTTTCTATTAATTTTTAACAATACAAACCTATTATATTTTATACTTAGAGTCAATCACTTAAAAGAAGGATTTTCCATATCCCCCAAAAGTGGTATATTGAGGTATAGGCTTGGTTATGAAATAATTAGTGTTTAGTTTTAGGGCAAATGAATTTATCAATCATGAAAGGAAACCAGATTTTACAAGAACAAGACGCTAATATTTTCAGTCAATCTATTGAGCAATTGGACACAGCTATAAAAGAAATGCGCCGAGTAGCCCATAATATGATTCCCGAGGCATTGTTGAAATTTGGCCTTAATGAAGCAGTAAAAGATTTTTGTGCTGGAATTAACCAAGCTGGCGCCATTAAAATAAAGTTTAATCATTATGGACCAGCCATTCCTGATGAACAATCGTTACAGGTAATTTTATATCGAGTTATTCAAGAGTTGTGTAATAATGCCATAAAATATGCTAATGCGAGTACTATTTTAATACAGTTGACCAAACATGAATCAGGTATAAGTTTAAAAGTTGAAGACGATGGGATTGGTTTTGATATTGCTAATTTGGAAAAAAACAAAGGTACAGGAATCAATAATTTGATTTCACGAGTAAATTATTTGAAAGGTACTTTTACCATCGATTCAGAAAAGGGCAAGGGCACTTCTTGTTTTATTGAAATACCTAATTCATGAAGTTATTTTTTTGTTTGACTTATTCTCAAAAAAAAGTAAATACAAAGTTGCCAAATCATTTGCACTTCCATAATATTTGGTAAATGGTATTTTTATTATTTCTGATAAATAGGATGTTTTTGTATTTGTTAAAGTTTTTCTTCAGAGGTATAGTCTGCCAAAAAAATAGCCGTTACGAAAGTAACGGCTACCGATTTGAATTGATGAAGTAAATTCCTACAAAACTAAATCTACTACCTTATTAATTGGATATAAAATCAATGATTTTTAGTTTAAAGTATTTCGTTAACGTTTGTATAAGTAAGGTTCCAGGCATCGGAAACACCTTTGTAAACAATCTTCCCTTCGGCTACATTTAAGCCCAATTTAAGTTCTTCGTTATCTTTACAAGCTTTTCTCCAACCTTTATTAGCCAATTGAATCGCATAAGGCAAAGTTGCATTAGTGAGTGCAAGCGTACTTGTATAAGGCACGGCACCCGGCATATTAGCCACGCAGTAATGCACTATTCCATCAATTACAAAGGTTGGATTTTCATGGGTAGTTGGGCTACAAGTTTCAATACAACCACCCTGATCCACAGCCACATCCACCAAAACAGTACCTGGCTTCATAAGTTTTAGCATGTCACGAGTAATCAAATGTGGTGCTTTTGCTCCGGGTATTAATACTGCGCCAATAATTAAATCAGCCAGAGGCAATAGCTCTCTGATATTATATTCATTACTCATTACAGTGTCGCAATTGGCCGGCAATACGTCTTCCAGATAGCGTAATCGGGGTAAACTTATATCCATAATAGTTACGTTAGCACCTAATCCAGTTGCCATTTTCGCAGCTTGTATACCAACAATGCCACCTCCTAAAATCAATACATTAGCAGGCTTTACTCCCGCCACTCCTCCTAATAATATTCCTCTTCCACCCATAGGTTTTTCCAAATATTTGGCACCTTCTTGTATGGCCATTCTTCCTGCCACCTCACTCATTGGCACCAAAAGTGGTAAACTTCTGTCGATTTTCTCTACTGTTTCATAAGCCAAACAAACAGCTTTTCGCTCAATCATGGCGTGGGTAAGTGCTTCCCCAGAGGCGAAATGAAAATAGGTAAAAAGCAACTGATTTTCTTTGATTAATTTATATTCACTTTCTATAGGCTCTTTTACTTTGCAAATCATTTCAGCAACAGCATAAACTTCCTCAATAGTTGATAGAATTACTGCCCCAGCTTTGGTATAGTCGGTATCAGAAAAACCACTTCCTTCCCCTGCACTAGTTTGTATATAGATGGTGTGACCATTTTTTCGAAATTCAGCAACTCCAGCAGGAGTAAGGGCTACCCTGTTTTCATTATTTTTTATTTCTTTCGGAACGCCAATAACCATAATTGATTGCTTTTAAATTTGTTTCGCAAAATTAAATATTTAGAATATTTTTTCATAATTTTAAATAAATTCAGTATTAATAATATTTTTTTCTCTGTTAAATAGAATATTATTATAGTTTTCAAGGTATTTAATCAATTTATTAGAAATAATTTCTTTTATGGAAAAGCTTGACAAAACGGATATAAAAATTTTACAACTCTTACAGCAAAATGCTAACTACACCATAAAAGAAATGGCTAATGCAATTAATTTATCAATTACTCCCATTCATGAGCGTATAAAAAGGCTTCAAAATGAGGGCATTATTGAAAAATATATGGCTGTTTTGGATAAAAGAAAGCTAGGAAAATGGCTGCAAGTTCATTGTCAGGTAACTTTAGATAAACAAACACAACATAATTTTATCGATTTTGAAGAGTCGGTGAAAAACTTTTCGGAAGTAGTAGAATGCAGCGTAGTTTCAGGTGGGTTTGACTATCTATTGAAAATATTGGTAGAAGATATGGAAGCCTATAATATTTTTTATCAATCCAAACTTGCCGTAATTGAGTCAGTTGCGCATATTAACAGCTTTTTTGTAATGAAAGAAGTGAAAAATAAGATGGAGGTGCCTTTGGATAGGTGGATCTAACTATTTCTGTATTATGAAAAGTGGAGGTAGGGAGTTTCTGAAAAGACATAAATTATTCGTTTTAAATTATTTTCCCATGTGTGCTCTTTACCACCAAATTCAAAGCTGGTTTAAACAGCCCAAAACCAATTGCTGCTGCCTCAGAAAGCCATTTATCACCAAATAGTTTTTGGACAGTGCGACCAATTAAAAGTCTATTTGCGAATGTAGTTTTCCATTCTGATTCATATTTTTTTTCAAGTTCTTCTCTTGATATTTCATTATTTAAATATTTAATTATTAATTCAGAAGCTATTTTTGCGCCATGGATTGCCATAGCCATTCCATTGCCGCATAAGGGTGTAATTAGGCCAGCGGTATCGCCAACCATCAAAATATGATTTTCAACTGGAGTTTTTTTGGCAAAAGATATTTCGTTAATCACCAAAGGTTTATCATATATAAATTCGGATCTCTCAAATATTTTCCTCAAATGCGGATTTTTAAACAAAACATTTTTTTCCATTTCAGGGATAGAACCAAAATTTTTGAGATTTTTCCGTGACGATAAATAGCATAAGCAATATTTATCATCCTCAATGGCCGAAATACCACAGTAACCATCTTGAAAATTATGAAGGGCAATCAAATCTTGTGGAAAGTCCGTTTTTATATGGTATTTCACGCCAATATAGGGTGATTTTTTTTGCAAAAAAGTACGATTCAAAGTAGCATCTAACTTTGTGCGTTTCCCAAATGCTCCCACCACTTGTTTGGCTGTAAGTATATGATTATCAGAAAGATGAACTTTAAATATACCTATATCAAATTCAATATTTTCAACAAATTTTTCTAAAATGAATTTTACTCCAACCTTTTTAGCCAGTTCATAAAGAGCAAAGTCTATTTTATATCGACTTATGCCAAAACCTCCTAAATCTAGCTTAGTATTTAATATTTTACCCGATGGAGAAGTAAACTGGAAATTAGCAATTTTTTTAGCCCCTAATTCATTGATAGCCAACCCTAAGGACTCTAAAAAAGGGCGTACTTCGTTGGAAATATATTCGCCGCAAACTTTATGAAATGGGTAGGTTTTTTTTTCAATTACCACTACTTTTTTACCCACTTTGGCCAAAATTATTGACGAAACCAAGCCACCTATGCCACCTCCAACTATGATTACCTCATGCATATTTTGTATTTTTGTTTTTTTATAACCGTAAAGGCACAAAGAAATATAAATGAACGAAATAATTTACCATATTACTGAAAAATCTTTTTTTGAAAGCCAAATGGTAAACGGGGAATATTTTTCACCCACTTTCGTGGAGGAGGGGTTTATACATTTATCTACCAAAAACCAAGTTGAAAATACGCTAGAAAGATATTATTCTGGAGTAAAAGGCCTTGTTTTATTGCAAATTGAAGCTAAGCAAATTGAAGAAAAACTTAAATATGAAGCCGCAACAAATGGAGAACTATTTCCTCATTTGTATGGTCCAATTACACAACAAGCTATTTTAATTGTTGAAGAATTATAAAAATCAACCTAAATACATTTCCTAAGTTTTAAAAGATGACAATGACATTTACCCAAATTTTAATTGAAATAGTTGGCTGGACAGGCTCTGTACTTATTATTGGTGCCTATGCATTAAATTTGAATGGCAAATTAGAAGCAAACGATTTGAGGTATATTTGGGCAAATATAATCGGCGCTGTATTTTTTATGATTAATTCCTATACGCATGGCGCCATGCCATCGGTAGTTGTAAATATTGTGTGGATTGGCTTTGCAGTGAATTCAATAATAAAAATTAGAAACCAAAAAGAGTGAATAAGAAAGCTATCGAACTAGAACCAGCTTCAAAAATAAAATTGAGGAAAATTATTTTTTTACTTTTTTTGTGTTTTTACCAATTTAATCTTTTGGCACAAAATAAAATCGATATCCTTTGTGAAAGTAAAGGCTTGTCTTTAAGGGGCTTATCTGTAATTTCAGACAAAACATTTTGGGTATCAGGCAATAATGGAAAAGTTGGTAAATCAATTGATGGAGGTGTAACTATTGAATGGACAACTGTAAAAGGATTTGAGAAATCTGATTTCCGAGATATTGAAGCTTTTGATTCAAGCACTGCAATTATCATGGCAATTGCTGAGCCAGCCTATATTTTGAAGACTATTGATGGCGGAAAAAATTGGAAAATAGTATACGAAAATAACCAAAAAGGAATGTTTTTGGATGCTATGGATTTTACCACCCCAACACAAAAAGGGAGAAATGGAAGTGGAATAGTAATTGGAGATGCAATTGATGGAAAAATATTTTTGGCGAAAACGGTTGATGGAGGCGATACTTGGCAAGAAATGGATTCAAAACCTGTCTCAATAGAACAGGAAGGCTGTTTTGCCAGTAGTGGAACGAATATTGTTTTAAGAAAAAATGTTTATTATTTTGTAACAGGTGGTAAAAATTCTCGCTTTTTCAGGAATGGAAATTCTGTTCAAATTCCAATTATTCAAGGCTTTGAAACAACAGGTGCCAACTCAATAGCTGTTTCGAATACTGGTAAAGATATTGTAATTGTTGGGGGTGATTTTAACAAAAAAGAAAGCTCCACCGATAATTGTGTTATTAGTAAAAACGGAGGAAAATCATTTGAAAAGTCAATAAATAATCCAAATGGTTATAGAAGTTGTGTGGAATTTATCGGCAAAAATACTACAATTGCCTGTGGCCTGAATGGTGTGGATATTTCTAAAGACAAAGGACTTAACTGGTTGAATATCAGTAATGAAAGCTTTCATGTATGCCAAAAATCTCCAAATGGTAAAGTGATTTATTTTGCTGGATCGAATGGAAGAATTGGAAAATTAGTTTCAAATTTAAAATAAAAAAATACAGAACTTTTTAGTATTATATCATCTCTCTTATAAATTAATTCCACATTTCTTTATGCTCAAATTTCAATTATTTATCTTCCTCAATTAAATTTATATATTTTTCTATAAATTCAGAGGTTTTGTCAAGAAGTCTCAAGTATTATTTAATTGTCCTTATAATTCCGTTTACTTTTAACTGGCAACCATGTACATTTTTAATCATTTGAATTTCTGCATCTTTTTTCTTGAGTTCTTCTTTATCTGGTGTTAGGATATTAAAAGGTTGGCAAGGAAAACCAGCTGTTAATTCATATTGGTTGGGTACAATATCTAAATTTAGCTTGATAATATCACCAAAAGGAACTTCATCAAAATTATGTTCATAAGTTTTTTGTGCCCAATAATTATATTCTGATGTAAAAACAACATTTACTTTTAGCTTCTTGCTTTGGAATTCTAAATCCTCCAATTCCAGCAAATAAATCTATAAATGTAAAATCATAATCTGTTATTAGCGGGAAAGGAATGTCAAATTTAGGTGGGGTGGTTACTGGATTTCAGTAGTAAAAAAAACATTGATTTTATTTTTAAGATATTCATTTTTTCCATTTTCGAAAATATTTTTTTTTGGTTTTATTAATAATTTGGCACTAACCCAATACTAACTTGTTTGTATTTTATACTGTTAAATGTAAAATATTTTTTTTAAAATACAAACTTATTTGTATTGAATAGGCCTCCCATCAAGCACTAATTTTGTGTTGTCAAAAAAAATATGGAAACCAGACTTCAAATTTTTATTGTCAAATAGATAAGAATTATTTAAACTCAAAAAAAGAATATCAAATGAAAACTTTATCAAAAAAAGCAATTTTAATTTTAACATTTTTTGTACTATTGTTTGGCTTTAGCTCATGCAACGATGAATTTCTTGAACCAAAAGCACCAAAATCAATTTTAGGCAGTGAAAATCTTAAAATCTCCGGTGACATTACATCCATTCAATTTGATCCAGCCCTTTTTGCAACTAAAATAGAAAATCGACTAGATGGCCAAGTGCCTGGGTATGCCTATTGCATTATCAAAAACGGACAAGTTGTTGCCCAAAAAGGTAAAGGTGATGCACGTTATTCAGTAGATTCGCCAGCACGTTTATATTCTGGTAATGAAATTCAGGATATTGCCAGTACTACAAAGTATGTAACAGCCTTACTTACAATGAAGCTTTTGGATAGGACAGGGTTGCCAATAGATTTGTCTTTAGAAAGAAGGGTAAGTAATTATTTGCCTAAGTTTTTTAGCCCTTCTATCGACTTCAGAAAAGTTACTTTTCGTGACCTTTTGGCTCATACAAGTGGCATAATAAATTATGGAAGTAGTTTTTCTGATATTCAAAAAACTGCAGAAAATGGGATCAATGAAACCACTGATGTCAATCCTTTGCCATCGCCAAAGCCATTTGGACAATACGACTATCAAAATATCAATTATATAATGCTTCGTTATGCTGTTGTATATTTGGCCGCTACCCAAAATCCTGCAATAGCATACAGTTTAATCGAAAGCAAAAACCCAGGACCCAACGAAAAAGCCATTTTAAATCTGACAATTTCAAATTGGTTTCGTAAATTGATTCGAGAAGAAATATGCCAGCCAGCTCTTATTGCTGACTGGAATAGTGTAGATTTTAAAGCCTGGGGCATATCTGATAATCAAAATGTGAAATATTATAATTCAGTAAACTCAAATGTGGCTGGTTATGACAGCGGGGATCATCTCATTGATGCAGCTGGAGCTGGTGGTTTGAAACTTAGTGCAAGACAATTAGCACAAATAGTAGGAGCAGCAAGGGCAGGTTTAATTATGAAAACATCACTTTTAAATAAAATGAAATTGGGCGATGGCTTTGGAAATCAGATCGGATTTGACGATGCCTATTCTCGATCTCATGGCAAATATTATCATAAAAATGGCTCAGGAGCAGGCAATGCTGTACTGCTTGATTTTGATGGAACTGGAGTAAATGTACAGTTAGCGATTACAACCAATAAAAAAAGCACTGATGTAGCCAATACTAAAGTTTGGGCAGATTTATTTGATCAGTCTTGGAAATAAAATGTTTATAATTTTTTATTAATAAAAACACAACACGTCGGCAAGGTTTAAACCTTGCCGACGTGTTGTTATTATAGTATTATGATAAATGAATAGCTAAATAGCTTTAGGGGACGTATAAAAATTCAAATTTGAAATTTTAAAAACGAAAATAGATAAAACAATAGCTGCACTTTTAAAAATAATTATTAAAAATTTCATCCAAAATTTTCTACCTTCTCCAATTCAACTTATTCACATTTTCACCTATTTTTTTACCCTCAGCTAGGCCAACTTCATTATCGTATTTTGTATGAATACCTCCATAAAACCGGCTCATTGCCGACTCCTCTGCTGCTTGCCAAAATGATTCGAATTTTCTTGACTTATATTCAATATTACGAAAAACGTCTTTTTCTCTGAGTATATGAGAGTTGTCAGTAAACGCATAATTTTTGCCAAATAAAGCCTGCAATACTGTTGCCGATGATGCACCTTGAACAGAATGTCCAGAATAAAATGCAGGAAATGGTGGCTCAGGCCAAAACTGTATGAATGATGGATTTATATTTGAGCGAATATAAGTTGAAGGCCGCTCGCAATGGTATTTGAATTTGGCTTTCCAACAATTAATAAACGCATCTGCCACTGAAATGCCAACTCGGGCATAAGTTTCGGCTGCACTAAAAAGGTCTAGATTTTTATTTGTAATAACTTGATTTGCAAGACTGTATGAGTGGCCAGGTGGTGTAAATGTTTCAGTCGGGTCATCGCCCCACCAAGCTGCTATTTCCTTTTCAGATTGTGTTAACCTAATATTCTTTTGATAAACATCATCCATCATTTTATAATATTCTGAGGTATTCACACGAGAATACTTAAGCATATCAGGTATTGGAATATTACTATTTTCGGGCACGAAAGTTCTGTTTTTCCCCCAAAATGGATGCAATGGATACAGGCTTACAACTTGGCCATTCAAAGGGGGAATCCAATACGATTGCCCCATTGGAAATGAATAAGTAGCCTCGAAATTTCTATTATAGCCTTGGTAGCCACCATCAGTTTTGGACCATTCAAAAATTGCCTCAGCAACTGATTTTCCGTATGCTAATGATCTATCCGTTTCCTCGGGCTTTGTGTTGTCTTTATAGGCTGTAAAGAGTGCGGTTTCTAATGAATCTATTCTTATAATTCTCTCAGGTTCGGCATATTCAAATAGTTTTTTAAGCATAAAAGCTTGACCAGCGTTCATTGCTATAATATAGTTATAAGAAGTGCCTCTCATGGGTTTTGGTAAAATAGGCAAATCATTCAATTGTGTGGCCATTGAAATATGTTTGGTGCTGCCATTAACTACGGTTTCATACATAGTTAGTCCCATGTAGCCCAAAGCTCTAGAACCATAAGTGGGTGTTGTTGTGGCGAGTTTAGTCATGGTTTTTAGGGTCATTTCTCCCCATTTTACAGCAGCAATTGAGTTGGGTAATTCAATTGGTTCTGGATCAATCATAATTGGATTGGGTTCTATTTCTTTTTTGCAAGAGAAAACCAATGTTCCAAATATAAAAAATAGTATATAATTGAATTTAGACATTAATATATGTTTTTTTCAAAATTAAATAATTTTTTGGCAATAGATTACTATTTTTGATTTTATGGTTGATCCATTGTTTCCCAGGCCGATTTATAGCCGTTTTTTGCTTCAACATATTCTATAAAGCCATTATAAAAAGTTGATGATGAAAGTGTTGCACTATCACCAATTACAATTAGTTTTTTACGAGCTCTAGTCATGGCTACATTCATGCGACGTATATCAGATAAAAATCCGATTTCATTTTTAGTATTTGACCGTACCAATGATATACACACGATATCACGCTCTTGCCCCTGAAAACTATCTATTGTATTTACGCTTATATTTGATTTATATTGTTCATAATTAAGTAGTTGTGAAATATTATCTTTCAAAAATTCAACTTGCTTTTTATAGGGAGAAATAATTGCAATGGAAAAGCTGTTCCGAATTTGATTAACATTTAGATAATTGCCTAAATATTTTATTAATAAATTCCCTTCCTCAGGATTAGTACTTGAAGTGCCCTCCAATTTCTCTTCAAAACTACAGCCTGCAGTATCGATAAATTCTACTGGTTGGTCGCCTTGATAAATAAGATGGGTTTTTACTGAAATATCCGCCATTAATTTATTTTCATAAAATACTTTTGAAGAATATTCCATTATAGCGGAATGCATTCGGTATTGCATGTCCAAAAGACTAACTGCATTAGGATGCAATTCAATGCACCTCTCAAATAAGGTTTTCTCTAAACCAGCTTTTGCTGCTTCTTGACTTTTTATAGTGGGCGATAGCTGGCAATGGTCACCAGTCAATATTAATTTGTCAGCTTTCAAAATCGGAATCCAACTGGCTGGCTCAAGTGCCTGGCCAGCTTCGTCTATCACAACTGCCTGATAATTAAGCTTTTCTATTGAATGATGATTGGAGCCTACTAAGGTTGCTGTAATAACCTGAACTTTCGAAAATAGATCATCAATAATGTATTGCTCACCTTTTTCTACTTCTTTGAGTATTTTATGGGCTTCATCAAATAGCGCTTTTCGTTGGTCTCGCTCGGATTTACCAAAATGACGCTTGTATTTATGTGCCATATT
This sequence comes from Cytophagaceae bacterium, assembly GCA_031383555.1. Classification (GTDB taxonomy): domain Bacteria; phylum Bacteroidota; class Bacteroidia; order Cytophagales; family Spirosomataceae; genus JANMZR01. Next base: position 14,161 of record JANMZR010000120.1, read on the forward strand.
TTTGTATTCCGAAGCCTGCTTTTTGAGCTTTTTTGAATCTTTTATGGATGGGTGATTTTGTATTTTTCCATCCAATGTAAGGGATAATAATTTCTCTGAAACTCTTGTTGGATTCCCTATTCTTATCACGTTAAGCCCCACCAAATCCAGTTTTTCAGTGAGTAAGTCAACGGCGGTATTGGACGGTGCTACCACTAAAATAGGCTTTGGATTACTTTCTGCTAAGGTCTTAATTGCTTGTACGATTGTAGTAGTTTTGCCTGTGCCTGGTGGGCCATGTACAATGGCTAACTCATTCGCATTCAGTATTTTATTTACTGCCAGATTTTGCGAATCATTCAATTTTTGATTTGAATAATTTGCAATTTCGGATTTAAAACTTGGTGACTTTTCACCAATTAAAATCTCAATTAATTCTTTTTGTTGTGAATTTTCCTCTTTCGAAATTACTTTATCAGCCGATTTTATGGCTGTAAACATTTCATCATAACTTTTATCATCAAAAAGTAGTTCTATTCCCAACTTTCCATCCCTCGTCCAATCGGGCAATTCGTCATCTTTTATACTTATTTTTAGTCTATTGCCATTTACAAATTTGATTATAGCTTCTATCTTATCATTTGCCTTATCATGATTAGAAAATAAAAGGGCGGGCATTCCACCACGCATTTGGTCACCAGATTCGTTATTATTGTGTTTCTCAACTTCAACTGTCAGATATTCAGCTCGATCAAGCTCTTGCCCACGGATTGAGATTGGGTACCACACTATTCCTGCAGCACGTTTTTCGCTGATACTATGGTTTTCTGTTAGTGATTTATATAGCTCCTTATCTTCTTTATATTCGATTTTTAAGATTTCAGCGAGTTTTTTAAAGTAATTCATATACAAAAGTAATACTTTGATTTTTTAAATTTAAATTTGAAATATACCTCACTGCGTAGCTGTAATTTCGTTTTAATTGGAAAAATAATTTTTTCATTTGGATTACAAAATAATTACCAAGCTTTTTTAATGAAAATTATAAATGTTTTTATTTTAGTTTCTATTTTTTCACAATCAATTTCATATTCTCAAAAATCAATTGAAATATTAAAAAATAATTTAAGTTATGACTTGATTTATAGCAAGGTATAAGTCTTTGAAGACAAAACCAATCAAAAGAATTTGGCTCAGATTAGAAAAGCCGAATTTTCTATTTATCTCGAAAACGCATTCAACAATGGCTATTCCGATTCCAAATTTGGTATCGAATTAAATTGAATAGCAAAGCCACCCATGAATGGTTTTTTGTGATTTTGGGCTCATTAATTAATAAAATTGAGTTTTTTGAAATAAATTCAGATGAGAAAATTACAAAACGCCTTACTGGCGACCATTACCCTCATATTGAGCGTGAAATTGATAGTCCAGTTTTCGGTTTTATAGCATAAGAACTAAAAGTGATATTCCCAACAAATATAAAAGAAGATAAAGAAGGCTATCTTTCAGCCAGTTATGGTAGTTATGATCCAATGTTGGTTGAATCAATTAAAGCGTTAAAAACTTTAATTGACGAGCAAAAGAAATTAATTGAAAGCCATAATAATAGAATTTTTGCACTTGAAAATCAGATACAAGCGAGTTTGAAATAGTTAAAATCTAATTATTGAAAAACCCTATAAGTTTAAAATACTTATAGGGTTTCAATTCAAAAAATCACCCAAATAGGTGATTGACTTATATATAATTATTTATGAAATTTGATAAAAAATAACATGAATAAAGCTAAACCAAATAAAACTAACCTAAATGATGTGGCGTATTTTCAGGCTGCAGAATCGTACTCAATAATTGTATGGGCCAATGGCGATACATTAATGAAATCTCGACCAATGAAAAAATATGTACCCAGCCTTGAAGCCAATGGCTGGTGTCGTATCCATCGTTCTTACATCGTAAATCCAACTTATATTGGCCATATTTCGGCAGATAGAAACAGTATTTCAATGAAAAATGGGGAAAGTTTACCTATTTCTAGAAGGCAAAGAAAGAATGTTTTAGTTTGGCGAAGTAGTTTATTTTAAAAATTAATATTTACCCTACAAAGGCTTTAATTATGTATAAATAAAAATGTTAACTTTATAAAAACATTTTTATTTAAAAATTAAAACCAATGACAACAAGAAGAGATTTTTTAAAGTCCTCAAGCCTAGCCTTAGGCTTTTCAGCAATTTCATTCGATTTATTAACTAAAAAGAAAAAGAATGGCCATGTAGGTGTTCAACTTTATTCTGTACGTGCTGATATGACAAAAGACCCACTCGGCACTTTGAAAAAGGTCGCTGAAATAGGTTATAAAAATGTGGAGCATGCCAATTATATCAATCGCAAATTTTATGGATATTCTGCTTCTGAATTCAAGAAGATATTGGTTGATTTGGGTCTTAAAATGCCATCAGGTCATACTGTTTTAGATAAAAATAAACATTGGGATGCTGCCAAAAAAGATTTTAACGATGTTTGGAAATATACAGTTGAAGATGCCGCAATTTGTGGCCAAAAGCATGTTATAAGCCCTTGGTTGGATGTAAGCCAAAGGAAAAATTTAAGTGATTTGAAGGCCATGATGGATATTTTCAATAAATCAGGAGAATTATGCCAAAAATCAGGAATGAAATATGGCTATCATAATCACGACTTTGAATTTAATGAGAAATTGGATGGCTTAACTTTATACGATCATATTTTGCAAAATACGGATCATCAGTTGGTAGTGCATCAACTTGATATTGGTAATATGTATGGAGGTGGTGGAAGGGCTTTGGATGTGATAAATAAATATCCTGGTCGCTTCGAATCAATGCACGTGAAAGATGAAGTTGAAAGCAAAACAAGTGGCAAATTTGAAAGCACCGTTATTGGTAAAGGGATTGTAGGCACCGAAGAAGTAGTTGAATTGGGCCGAAAAATAGGTGGTACAAAACAATTTATCATTGAGCAAGAGTCGTATCAAGGTATGTCTCCGATGGATGCCATAAAAGAAGACTTGGTAATAATGAAAATGTGGGGGTATAAATAATTTGTTACGTTTATTAAATCACAATAAGGTCTGACAAAATCAGGCCTTATTTTTTTAGTAGCTTTGTACAATATTTCTTTCGATTTCAGTTTTTTTTAAAATGCCAATAATTCAAAAAAACAATGTATTATTCCTCTTAATAGCTTCAATTACAATAGTTTACGTTTGTAACCTATTTATTGATGTTATGGAAGTTGATGCTGCTCAATATGCATCTATTTCATTGGAAATGATGCAAAACAATAGTTATTTACAAATTTTTCATCGACATACCGATTATTTGGATAAGCCTCCTATGTTATTTTGGTTGGCAGTATTGAGTTTCAAAATTTTTGGTGTTTACACTTGGTCCTATAAATTATTGCCAGTTTTAATTATTATTGCTGGCATATTTGCCACCTATAAACTAGGTGAATTATTTTACAATAGGCTTGTTGGAATTTATTCGGCATTGATTTTGGCTACTACACAAGCCTTATTTCTTATCACAAACGATGTGCGAACCGATGGAATATTATTGGGCTTTTCAGTACTGGCTATTTGGCAATATGTTGAATATGAGAAAAAAAATAAATGGATCAATTTTACCTTTTCTGCCATATTTTTAGCGATGGCACTGATGGCCAAAGGACCGATAGCACTTATAATTTTTCTCTCGGGAATTGGCACAAACATTTTAATTCATAAGAAATGGAAGGAGCTTTTTAATATTCGTTGGATTTTATTTTTTGTTATTGTAATATTATTGTTAATCCCAATGAGTTATGGGCTTTACCAGCAGTTTGACCTTCATCCAACAAAAACTGATATTTCAACTTATCTCTTCTTGTACTTTTTTTTAAAAAATTAATATTTAATTGGGTAACAGGATAATCCTGATAGGTTTTAACAATTTTAAATTTATTAGATGAAATTAATTGTTTTTTCCCAATTTCATCAGTAAAAATCAAGGAATTAGTTGTTAGATTATTCAAATTTTCAACCTTTATATTTTCAAATATTTTTCCAGCATAAAAGTCCAAACTATGGCCTGTTGTATTTAGTAAAAACAACTTTTGATTACTATATTTCCCTGCTTTAATCTCTTTACCTAAAACTGATTCAGACTGATATTCAAGCAGTTGTGGGTAAAAATAAATCGATAAATTGAAACTAAAAACTATGCTTGTAATAATACTTATTAGTAATATTTTGCTTCCAAACAATTCTGCTTTTTGAAAAAATGAATAATAAAGTAGCAAAAAACCTAAAATTAAAATAGCTACAACAATATAATAATTCACATGAAAAAAGTAAAAATAACTTACCACTAAAGCCAAATAAAAAACATGCATTAATATAAATTGGAATATTAAAAGAGCCTTTTTGAATTTCAATCCTTCAAATATTTCTAACAAAAAATGCCCCAACATAATTGACATAAATGGAAACAATGGAAAAATATAATGTGGCAATTTAAACTTTGATAATGAAAGTGCAATAAATGGGAAAACAAAGGCTCCAAAACTTATAAATTCTTCATTTGATTGACCTGAAAAAGCTGCCTTTATTCTAGTGATTTTAAAAATAAAAGCAAATATTGCAACTAAAGCCCAAGGTTGAAAATCCCATAAAAAAGTATGCGAAAAAGTAAAGTACGAGGTGTTATTTTCCCAATAAATATCACCAGTAATGCGCCC
>JANMZR010000159.1:0-65071 GCA_031383555.1 Cytophagaceae bacterium
CGCTCGTGAAAAAGTATTGGTACCAGTGATGGCTAATGCTTCGGCACCAGCGGCAAAAAACTTGATGTATCCATTACCATCAACTGAAATTGATAGATCTGGGGGTAAATTGAAGCAAAATGCTGGTTATTAATTTCCTAGCATAAATATCTATAATAAAAAAGGGGAAATATAAATTTCCCCTTTTTTTTCAAACGCCCATCCCAATTATTTAATCATCAATTCATTCAGTTTTTTAATTGGTTAAATTTGGCAATAAATTCAATCAAATTGTAATTAATGAAATACCCTTTCATAGCTTTTTATTACTTGTTTTTTTTTATTACAATACTTTCTTGTAAAAAAGATACAATTAATGAAAATAGCAAAATCGACAACCTATTTGCTTTTGATTTTTTGAAATCGTCAGAAACAGGAATAAATTTTGTTAATAATGTTGAAAACCAAGAAGATTTTAATGTGCTCACCTACCGCAATTACTATAATGGAGGTGGTGTGGCCATTGGCGATGTGAATAATGATGGACTCAATGATATTTATTTTACGGCAAACTTAACAGGTAATAAACTATACCTCAATAAAGGTGGAATGAAATTTGAAGATATTTCATTTTCAGCAGGCGTCGTTGGCAAAAAATCATGGGCAACAGGTGTAACAATGGTCGATGTAAATGCTGATGGCCTTTTGGATATTTATGTATGTTACTCAGGCGATATAAAAGGTAGCAATAAAGAAAATGAGCTTTTTATTAACCAAGGAAAAAATAAATTTAAGGAATCTGCGAAGGAATATGGTTTAAATGATGCAGGTTTAAGTACACATGCCAGCTTTTTCGACTATGATTTGGATGGCGATTTGGATTGTTTTGTGCTAAATAACAGCTATAAAGATCCTGAAAGAATTGCGATTTACAAAAGAGAGCGATTTGAATTAGGTACTGAAGGTGGCGATAGACTTTATAGAAATGAAGGAAAAGCTCATTTTACAGATGTTACTAAAGAATCAGGGATATTTTCAAGTAATATCGACTTTGGTTTGGGTATTTCTGTTGGAGATGTAAACAGTGATTTATGGCCAGATATTTATATTTCAAATGACTTTTGGGAGCGAGATTATTTGTATATCAATCAAAAAAACGGAACTTTCAAAGAAGAACTTACCGATCGAATGAGCTATACTTCGGTATCAAGTATGGGCTCCGATATTGCTGATGTTAACAATGATGGCCATTTGGATATTTTCAGTACCGATATGTTGCCACCCGATAATTACCGATTAAAAGCAGCCACAAAATTTGATGATTATTATTTTGAAGACTTAAAATTTAAAAATTCTTATTTCCACCAATTTGTACAAAACTGCCTCCAGGTCAATCGAGGGGATGGGAATTTTCAAGAAACCGCTCACTTTTCAGGAGTAGCTGCCACCGATTGGAGCTGGGGATCGCTCATTTTTGATATGAATTTGGATGGCAAAAAAGATTTATTTGTTTCTAATGGCGTTTTTCATGACATTACCGATGCCGATTTTGTGGATTTTATTGCCAATCAGGAAAACATTAAAGGTATAATTGAAGCAAAAGGTAAATTTGATTTTCGTGATTTTGAAAAATATTTACCTCATAATAAAAGGAAAAACTATGCCTTTATCAATCAATCAAATTTGAATTTTTCGAACCATTCAAAAAGTTTGAATTTAGACCAAGAAGGCTATAGCAATGGCTCAGCTTATGGCGACTTGGACAATGATGGCGATTTTGATTTGGTAGTAAACAATGTAAACATGGAGGCTTTTGTCTACAAAAATAATGCGGTTGAAAACAAACAAAACTATCTGAAAATCAAACTATTGGGGCAACCTTTAAACAAGAAAGGAATTGGAGCAACCCTAACAATTTATACCAAAGAAGGTATTCAAAAAAATCAAGTAATGGCGTCAAGAGGCTTCCAAAGCTCCGTAGATACCGATATTATTTTTGGAGTTTCGAATAATACAAAAGTTGACTCGGCCATTATTGTTTGGCCTGATTTCAAATTTGAAAAAATAGTAGGCCCAAAAATCAATACAACAATCACCTTAAAATATGAAAATGCTTCGGGTACCTTTATAATACCTTACCAAGGAAAACCTATTTTTGAGGAAAAATCTCAAACAATTATTCCCAATGGTGCCGTTCATTTAGAAAATATTTATAGCGATTTCGACAATGATCGGCTTATGCCACATATGCTTTCAAACGAAGGCCCTAAAATTATTAAAGGCGATGTAAACCAAGATGGGAAAGAGGATTTTCTTTTATTAGGCGCTTCCGGTTCCGCAAGTCAACTATTTATCAATCAGGGGAATACATTTGCAAAATCTAAGCAAAAAGCATTTGAAACGAATAAAAAATCTGATGAAATATCGGGTGTTTTTTTTGACGCAGATGGCGATATGGATTTGGATTTACTGATTGGAACTGGCGGAAACGAATATAAAAACGGCCCCGAATCTTTTAATATTCTATATTATTTAAACGATGGAAAGGGAAATTTTACAAAAGAAATGATTAAAGCCCCGATAGCACTTGGGCAAATTTCATGTGTGAAACCATTTGATATCGATAAAGACGGGGATATCGACTTGTTTTTAGGAGGTCGTGCCATTCCAGGAGCTTATGGCCTTACGCCAAGAAGTTTTGTTTTACAAAATGATGGAAAAGGCAATTGGGGAGATATCACAAACGAGTTTACTGGGCCGATTGGCATGGTTACTGATGCCGTTTTTAACGATGTAAATAAAGATGGTTGGGCCGACCTCATTGTGGTGGGGGAATGGATGCCCATTACTGTTTTCCTAAATGATGGCGGGAATTTTGCAGCTGGAAATCCGCTCATTAATAGCTCAGGCTGGTGGAATACAATTAAAATGGCCGATGTAGACGAGGATGGTGATGCAGATTTTATTGTTGGAAACTGGGGTGAAAACATGAAGCTAAAAGCTAATATTGAAAAGCCTTTAAGCCTCTATATTAAGGATTTAGACAACAATAAACGCCCTGACGCCTTGCTAGAATGGTATACCCCAGACGATGAAAAACCTTACCCTTTTGCCAGCAAGCAAGATTTAATGGCACAATATCCTTTTCTAAAAAAGAAGGCAATAAAATACCAAGACTATGCCAAAATGCAAGTTAGTGACTTATTTGAAGGCTTAGACAAGGCTGAGAAAAAATTAGTAAATACATTGCGAACGAGTATAATTTGGAATAAGGGTGAAAGCTTTGAAATTAAGCCTTTTTTGCCCGAAGCCCAAATGTCGCCAGTATATGCGATTGAAATCGCTGATTTAGACAATGATGGCAAAATAGACATTTACCTAGGAGGAAATTTTTATAAACTAAAACCAGAAATTGGAAGGCATGATGGATTCGATGGGGGCTATTTTAAAGGACTAGGAAAAGGGAATTTTAAATACATTTCTTCTCAAAAATCAGGTCTTTTAGCTAAAGGCGAAGTGAGAGATGCCACTATAATTGACAATAAACTATTTATAGCTAGAAATAACAATTCGATTTTGATTTTCAAAAAATATTTGAATTAACAGTTAATAAATTACTATGAAAAATAAAATTCAAACATTTATTCAAAAAGGAAATGCTGTCACAAATATTACCTTTTTTTCTGCCTCCATTTTACTATTTATTGCATGCTCTTCTAGTAAAAAATTAACCTTAAAATCGGCCTTCAAAGACGATTTTTTTATTGGGGCGGCGATGGGAGCTCAGCATATTCTCGAAAAAAATGATAAAGCTAATGAATTGATTAAGAGGGAGTTTAATACAATTACTTCTGAAAATATAATGAAATCTGAGGTAATTCATCCCGAAAAAAACAGATATGATTTTTTGCTTTCTGATAAATATGTTTCGTATGGTCAAAACAATGGAATGTACATAGTTGGGCATACGCTTATTTGGCATAGCCAACTATCTAAATTTGCTAATAAAATTGAGAATAAAGATTCACTGCGTTCATTTATGACTGACCATATAAGTACAATTGTTGGCCGATACAAAGGAAAAATAAATGCATGGGATGTAGTAAATGAAGCGTTGAATGAAGACGGCACATACAGAGAATCGATTTTTTACAAACTACTAGGTGAAAAGTATATTAAAGAGGCCTTTGATTTGGCTGCTAAAGCCGACCCTACTGCTGACCTTTATTACAACGATTATAATATTGAGCAGCCTAAAAAAAGAGTAGGGGTTATTTCTCTGATTAAAAAGTTAAAAGCTTCTGGAACAAAAGTGGATGGTGTGGGTATTCAGGGTCATTGGAGTTTGTTGGGTGCCCCAGTCAGTGAAATTGAGGCCGCAATAGTTGAGTTTTCGAGATTAGGAGTAAAAGTAGCCTTTACCGAACTTGACATAACTGTTATTCCCAACCCTTGGGATCTTAAAGGAGCTGATGTTAAGCAAAGTTTTGACGACTATATCGGTAATGCCAAAATGAATCCTTATTCAAATGGTTTGCCTGATTCCGTTCAAACTCAATTGGCAAAAAGATATGAGGACATTTTTAAAATATTTATAAAACACCAAGATAAAATAAGCCGAGTAACCTTTTGGGGAATAAATGATGGCCACTCCTGGCTCAATGGATGGCCTATAAAAAAGCGGACAAACTATCCCTTACTATTCGATAGAAATTTTAGTCAAAAACCTGCTTATCAGGCTGTTATTGAATTAAAAGTAAAAAAATAATCTCTAAAATAAATTTAATAATAATGGAAAATCAAGACCAAAAACTTTCCGTTTTAGAAAAAATTGGTTACAGCCTTGGCGACCTTGCCGCTAACCTAATTTTTCAAACGTTAATGACTTTTCTCGCCTATTTTTATACCGATGTGTATAAAATACCCGCCGGTAAGGCCAGTATAATAATTTTTACTGGGGGTTTTGTTGGGGCGTTTTTTAATATATTTATGGGCATCATTGCCGACAGAACTAATACCAGGTGGGGCAAATTTAGGCCTTGGATATTATGGACTGCCGTTCCTTTTGGTGTAATTTCTCTGCTCGCCTTTTCAACACCAAATTTTAGTCAAAGTGGAAAAATAATTTACGCTTTTATTACTTATTTTTTATTAGTACTAACCTACTCCGCCAGCAATTTGCCCTATTCGGCTTTGAGCGGAGTAATTACAGGTGATATGAAAGAACGCAATAGTTTGTCGTCATATCGATTTGTGGCAGTAATGGTTGCTCAGTTTATTATTCAATCCCTTTTGTTGCCTTTGGCGCTATCTATCGGTTATGGCGATAAAGCCGTTGGTTTTGAAAAAGTAATGTTATTTTTTGCAATTGTGGGCGTCATTTGTCTGTTTATCACTTTTTTAACTACCCGTGAGCGAATAGTACCGGATGTACAAGAAAAAAATTCTATCAAACAAGATTTTACAGATTTATCAAAAAATAAGCCTTGGTTGATCATGCTTTGTCTTACCATTTTAGTATTTATCACTTTGGCTTTAAAGGGAGGTATGTATATTTATTTTTTCAAATATTTTCTTGACCCTGTAGCACAAGCTACTTTTTTAGAAAATATTGGTTTTAACAATTTTATAAATGGCCTTAACCAAGCCATTGTAAGCTTGGGTTTAGGTAAATTTCAATGGCCAGAAGACGCCCCAACCTCTGCCAATAGCCTCTTTAATGCCAGTGGAATTATATTTATGATTTTTGGTATTATGATTTCAAAACCTCTGGCTGACAGGTTTGGCAAAAGAAATATATTTGGAATTTTTTTAGCTATATCTGCTTTGTGTTTAATAATGTTCAAATTTTATTCTCGTGAGGCCATCTCCGCAGTTTTTATAACCCAAATATTTCATGGCTTTTTTTATGGGATAACCATTCCAATACTTTGGGCAATGATAGCCGATGTAGCCGATTATAGTGAGTGGAAAAACAGTCGGCGTGCCACCGCAATTATATTCTCGGCCATGATTTTTGGTTTAAAAATTGGCTTAAGTATTGGAGGTGCTTTTGGTGCAGCCTTACTTTCAAATTATGGTTACATAGCTGAACAAGAGCAGCAAACGGAAAGTACCGTTTCTGGTATACAAATGTCAGTAAGTATTTATCCTGGTCTTATTTTTTTGATTGGCGCTATACTTTTATTTGGTTATGAAATAAATAAAGCAAAAGAGGTTCAAATTGAAGCTGACTTAAAATCACGACGGTTAAAATAGATAAGACTTTTTTAAATATAATAATTTCGATTTTTTTGAATTCAAAAATGCCAGAACAAAGTAATGTCCATATTGATTTTGACGAATTAAGCAAAAAGGCTATTTCAAAACCACTTGTAAATCACATATTTACTGCTGACCCGTCGGCTCATGTTTTTAATGGAAAAATTTATATTTATCCTTCGCATGATATTGATGCTGGCATCCCCTTTAACGATTTGGGGGATCATTTTGGCATGCAAGACTATCATATACTATCGATGGAATCGGCTGATAGTGAAGTAATTGACAATGGAGTTGCCTTATATATTAATGATGTTTTGTGGGCAGAACGTCAAATGTGGGCGCCTGATGCGGCCTATAAAAATGGGAAGTATTATTTATATTTCCCTGCCAAAAAAGCCGATAATATTTTTCAAATTGGCGTTGCCATTTCAGATTCCCCAACTGGCCCTTTTATAGCTCAACCACAACCAATTGAGGGAAGTTATTCAATAGATCCTGCTGTGTTTAAAGATACTGATGGTAGTTATTATATTTATTTTGGAGGGCTTTGGGGTGGCCAACTACAGAAATATCGAGATAATAAGTATAATGATTCTTTTGAAGAGCCTTTAACAAATGAACCTTCTTTGGGTCCAATAATAGCTAAGCTTTCTGAAGATATGCAGCAGTTTTCCGAAAGCCCAATAGAGATACAAATTTTGGATGAAAACGGCCGAACTTTACTATCTGGTGATAATAATCGCCGATTTTTTGAGGCTTCATGGATGCATAAACATAATGGTATATACTATTTTTCCTATTCAACTGGTGATACCCATTTAATATGCTACGCTACTGGCGATAATCCATATGGCCCTTTTACCTACCAAGGTGTAATTTTAAACCCTGTTGTTGGCTGGACTTCCCACCACTCTATCTGTGATTTTGAGGGTAAAACTTATTTATTTTACCATGATTCGAGTCTCTCGGAGGGGGTTACCCATTTAAGATCAGTTAAAATGACCGAGTTAAAATATAGATCCGATGGCTCAATAATTACTATAGATCCTTATAATAATTAAGCTTGTTTTTAAATCAAATAATTTCAATTTCTTTTTCTGGTTTTGCATAACTTAACCTTGCTAATTGGTTGGTAGTATGGTAGCTATCAAGCCCTGAGCAGGTGATTGTACCTGCTTTTTCAAGATTTATAAAGCCATCTTCACTAACACAATTTTCAGGAAAATATATTTGCTTTATTTCACCAATAACCATAATGGTTCCATTCAACTCAATATCAATTCGTTGTTTAAATTGAACACCTATTTGCACTGTGCTTTCTGTAACATAGGGGGCAAAAAAATTGTTTTTAAATGTTGAACCTAATTCTGTAACCTCAAATTCTGAAATTTCTTGCTCATATCTTGCGGAGGTTTGGTGCGCTTGTTTATAAATTTTTTCGTTGATATGATTAATGGTGTAATAGCCAGTATCCAAAATATTGGTCAACGTATGCCTGTCAACCGAGTCGGGTCTTACAATGAATGCAATAAGTGGAGGGTTAGCGCCAATATGAAAAATTGAGCTGAAAATAGCCAAATTTGTTTGTTCATTTTTAGATTTTGTGCCAATTAAACATACACTTTTAAACCCCCCTAAACTATTGATTAAGTGGCCTCTAAATCTAGATTCGAGTTGATTAATATTGTTATAATCTAAATAACTTTGACTCATTAATTTTCTATTTAAAAATTGACTATTTCCAAAACAGGAGGGAAATTGGACTTACCTTTTTGAAATTTTATTGTGTGTAATAGATTTTTGAAGGCTACATTTAAATCTTGAGATGTCCGGATTTCTTTTAGCTAAATGCTTAGTATTGCAATTATGAACCCTTATTCTCCAGCGCTTATAACTAGCCAATTTAAGGTTTTTCTTCATTAATTCTTTAACTTCTGATTCATTAATACCAAATTGTAATTGAATAGCATCGAACGGCGTACGATCCTCCCAAGCCATTTCAATAACCCTGTCGATATTTATTGGGTCGCTGGTATTTAGTTTATTTTCAAATATTTTCACAAAATTTAATTTTAGCTGTTTGAAAGTAATACTATTTTAATAATGAATGAGTATTTGATTAACAAAATTAGGCAGTTAGTGTTTGATTTTTTATGCAATTATTCCTATAATTTTTAAACCAAATAATAAATTGCTCTTTCGATAAAAAAATTTACTCTATGAAAAATTGACTATTGAAATTTTGAAAGCTAATTATTTTTGGGGGAAAAGTGAAACTTGCTTTTAATTTAAATAGGGCGGAAAACGAATAAATGATTTAATAATAGTCATATTTTGGTTTTATTTTCATCATTTTACCAGAGATTTTATTTTTTTAATATGCTTTAATCTATATTTGAAATATTATTTCAACTGTAAAAATACATAAAGTCTTTTTCTTACAGGTCTTTTGCTTTCCAACATAATTATAATGAAAAAAATGAAAATATTTGCCTTATTATTAATATTAGCCACTTCAATTTTTCAATTTTCAGGTTGTGCCAGTAAAACTAAGGCCAAGCCTATTTCGGAAATATTGAAAGCAGTATTCTTTGCACAACAAGTAAAACACGATAATAGAGTTGTTTACACCAAAGGAGCAGCTTCAAATACTGTTAATGGTTACTCAAAATTACGAATGGATTTTACTTCGGCGGGTAATGTAAGCTTTACTGATTTCGACGGAAATACATTTAACGGCTCTTATAGCCTTTCGACCGATAGTAAGTCACTTACTTTTACAAACTTAATGCCTGTACCAACCGGATCGGGTGGCATCCTTTCTTTTTCAATTATTAGCTTTCAAGAAAACCCAGCCCAAATAGTACTTTCAAGATTGGGAGCTAGTGTAAAGACAGGAAATACAATTAATGAATATACTTTAACAACTATTCCTTAAAAATTTTAAATTATTTTAAAAAGCCAGCTTTTTTAAAAGGCTGGTTTTTTTATGAAAAAAATTGCCCCCAAAACAGTTGTAAGATTTCGTTTGTTGAAATTTCTTTAAATCCAAATCAAAACTATGGCTAACTTTGGATTATGGATACAAGAACAGAAATAGCAGAAATTGGAGGTTTTGGTTTAATTCAAACAATCAAAAACTTATTCCCAATTCAAAATAAAAGTGTACAAATAGGCATTGGTGACGATGCTTCAATTATTGAAAATACCAGTGGATTTGAAACAGTAATTACTACAGAATTATTCGTTGAAGGCGTTCATTTTGACCTTTCGTATTTTCCATTACGCCATTTGGGCTATAAAATTGCAGTGGCTGGCATTTCTGATATTGCGGCTATGAATGCAATACCTAAACAAATATTAATTGGTATTGGGCTTAGCAATAGGTTTTCGGTAGAGGCTGTAAATGAGTTTTATTATGGAGTGAAAGCTGCATGTGACGACTTTGCAATAGATTTGGTTGGTGGCGATACAACGGCCTCGAGGTCTGGTCTTTTGATATCAGTAACTGCAATTGGTTTGGTCGAAAAAAGTAAAGTCACAAAACGATCGGGCGCAAAAGTGAACGATATTATTTGCGTTACAGGTGATCTGGGAGCAAGCTTTTTAGGCCTTCAGTTGTTGGAGCGAGAAAAAGCAGTATTCAATGCAGACCCTAATGCCCAACCTGAGCTCGACGACTTTGAATATATTGTTGGACGACAATTGAAGCCAACTGCTCGAATGGACATTATACATCAATTGGCTGAATTGGGTGTGGTGCCAACTTCTATGATTGATATTACGGATGGGTTGGCCTCTGATTTACTTCATATTTGTAATCAATCAAAAGTAGGAGCAAGTATATTTGAAGAAAAACTACCAATTGATGATAAAACTTTTTTAGCCGCTACTTCACTAAATTTAAGCCCCATTACTTCCGCATTGAATGGTGGCGAAGATTTTGAATTATTATTTACAATATCTCAGAGAGATTTTGAAAAGATAAAACCAATTTCTGATGTTTTTCCGATTGGTTTTATTTCAGACCAATTAACGGAAGTTAATTTAATTATGAAGTCTGGCCAGGCAATTCCACTCATTGCACAAGGTTGGGCAAAATAAAATAGCCTATTCTAAAAATCCGAGCTCAATTAGTAAATTAACCAAATCATATGAATAGTGGGTTTTAGACACGGACCAAGGGTTAAAACTTAAACAAGAAAAGCCCCGGACCAAGGGTTCGGGGCTTTCTAATTAACAAATAGAACCACCTATTTAAATTGTCTTTTAAAAACCTTCTTCTTTTGAAGGAAATCAATAATTTTCTAATTTTTCATAAAAATAGTAAATTCTTATCATTTATTGGATTTATTGATTTTTTTTTGTTCTTTCAATAAAAATAAACCTATTCAGATAATTTTCTAGGTATTTAATTGCTACACCATAAAATTGATCACCTCATCTATCGGATCGATTATCTATTTGGTTTCAGGTATAAAATTCAACTGTTTGCAAAGCTTTGCTTTTCAAACAATTGTAAAGTCGTAAAAACAAAAAATCCCGATAAATATTCATTATCAGGACTTTATTTGCGGTCTGGACGGGACTCGAACCCGCGACCCCATGCGTGACAGGCATGTATTCTAACCAACTGAACTACCAAACCATTTTTTACTTTATTACTTTACTTAAATAGTTCCGTTTCTGTAAAAAGTGATGCAAAATTAGCTTATTTATGCTGGAATACAAAATGTAAACTTAAAATTGTCCATAATAATTTATATTTTAATTTAAATATGCTATAAATTTAATATTTAAAATAGCAATTGTTAAAAAAGGCTTCTTCATATTTTAATGTGATAAGAAGGTTATACTACACAATTAAGCAATAATTTGAATATTTTCAAAATTATAAAATCAATCATAAGTTTTTAATCCGTTCAAATCGCTAGATATTTGAATACCCTTTTAAATTGTCAAACTAGATTTTACCTTTCACTAAACTAACTCAAAATATCTCCTCATTTCCCAGTCTGTAACTGCTTTACTATATTGCAGCCATTCCCATTCACGGGTTCCAGAAAAATGCTCGACAAATGCTTCTCCTAGTATTTCATTGGCAATTTTTGAATCTTTCATCAAATTAGTAGCATCTATTAGGTTTTTTGAAAGTCGGCCATTGCTTTCATTCAAGTATCCATTGCCTATGGTTTGATTCTGAGTTAATTGCAAGTTATTTTTTATGCCATATAGGCCTGCTGCTAGGCAAGCTGCCATTGCCAAATAAGGGTTTGTATCGGCTCCAATTATTCTAGTTTCCAGCCGGCAAGATTGCTTTCCTGCAGTAAGCGCACGTAAGGCTACTGTACGATTATCCACCCCCCAAGTAAGTGTGGTTGGTGCCCAAGCACCTTCTACAAGCCTTTTAAATGAATTTATAGTAGGGGCTATCATCGGTAATATTTGTGGCAAAACTAACAGCTGGCCAGCGATATAGCTTTTCATCAAATCGCTGATATTATTTAATTTTTCACCATCAAAAAATATATTGGAATTACCGTTCCAAATACTTTGATGCACATGTCCCCCACAACCGGGTAGGTTTTCAGAGATTTTAGCCATAAAAGTTGCCATTATCCCGTGTTTATAGGCTATTTCTTTTACTGACGTTTTGAACAAAACTGCTCTATCAGCTGATTCCATGACGTCACCAAATTTTATAGCTGCTTCGTAAGTGCCAGGGCCAGTTTCGGTATGTAAACCCTCAATAGGTACATCAAATTTGGTTAATAATTCGAACAAATCAGTAAAGAAAGGATTTTCCAAGCTCGACCGTAAAATAGAATAGCCAAACATACCCGGTGTAAGTGGCATTAAATTTCGATATCCTTTTACTTCGGCCGTTTGCGGTGTTTCTCGGAAATTAAACCATTCAAATTCTTGAGAAACTTTGGCTGTAAATCCCTCTTTTTCAAGGTCTTGGTTTACTTTTTTTAGTAGTTGTCTGGGGCAGACTGAGCTTGGTTCATCCTTTTTATTAATAAAATCGGCAAGGAAAAATGGAAGGTCATTTTCCCAAGGAATTTTACGGAAAGTATTTAAATCAACTATTGCTTTTGCATCAGGGTAACCAGTATGCCAACCTGTATATTGTGAATTTCCATAAGCCAAATCTGCCATATCCCAGCCGAAAACAACATCGCAAAAACCAAAAGAATTATCATAAAAGGAAAGAAATTTTTCAGTAGAAACATATTTTCCACGTAAAATTCCATCAATATCTGTTATGGCCAACTTTACCTTTCCTGCCGGGTGGTATTTTATGTAATCAATTATTTCATTTGGCTTCATAAGGTTGATAGTTTATACATTTTTTTTTACAAAACTATAGTGTTATTGAAATTTATAGAACATTCTGAATAAAACATAGCTAATAACTAATATAGCTATAAATATTCCTGCTAATAAAACATTGGATATTATCATTGCAAAAAAGCAAAATAGGCAAATAATTAATGCCAATATTGGCATTAATGGGTAAAATTGCACTTTGAAAGGTCTTGGTAAAGTAGGCTCTTTTTTTCTTAATTGTAAAAGTGAGGCCATAGACAAAATATAAAGTGTAAGTAAGCCGAAAACAGCCAAAGTTATTATCTGGCCGGTTTTTCCTGAAATAATAATAATAATACCAATTATTGAATTGAGTATGAGAGCGTTGCTCGGTGTTTTAAATTTATGGCTTATTTGACTGAATACTTTTGGACCAAAACCAATTCTGCTCATCTCAAAAGTAGCTCGGCCTCCCGCTAACAAGCCTCCATGAAACGAAGCTACCAAACCTAATATACTTACATATAATATAAAATAATATAGCCAATGAGTGTTGCCATATATCAATTGCAAAGCAAGCGGGAGTGGTGAATCGGAAACCTCATTTTGACTATTGAATACTATTTTTTCCCAACCCCCAACCCCTATGGAAAATATAAATGTAACAATACATAAAAATATCAAAGTAATTATTGAATAATTAAAGCCTTTACTAAGGTCTTTCGCAGGATTTGACGATTCCTCAGCAACATTGGCCAAACCTTCAATTCCTAAAAAAAACCAAATTGCAAACGGAAGAGCACCAACTATTCCATGGACTCCATTGATGGAAGGTTTTATTGAAAGGTTTTCTAATTTGAAAAAATGCATGGCCACAAAAGCGAAAACCAACAAACCAATTACAGCAATTATGGTGATCACAATTTCAAATGAAGCAGCCGTTTTTACTCCAATAATATTTATACTTGTAAATATTATATAAACAGCGATAGTTGAGTGCATTACAGGAAATTGGGGGAAAGCTAAATGCAAATTTGTGGCTACACCTAAAGCGATGGCTGGTGGGCCAAATAGGTATAAAATTACTTGGGAGATTCCAGCAATGAAACCAATCTTTTTACCAAATGCCCTTACTGTAAAATCGAAACCACCCCCCGCTTTTGGTATTGCACATGCTAGCTCGGCATAAGAATAACTAAAGCAAATGTACATGATAATGATTAATAATGTAGCAATGCCCATGCCAATGGTCCCTCCTTTTTCTAAGCCCAAATTCCAGCCAAAATACATTCCTGATATTACATTGCCCACTCCAATGCCCCAAAGTAATAGCGGTGAAAGGCTTTTTTTAAGATGATCCATTAATGAAAATAAGGGAGAAAATTTATACTATTACCCAAATATCGCCGAATCTTTTATCAAAAACAAAGCCATGCCAGCAATAAATCCTGAAAGAGCTAATTTCAAGTCATGGTGCTTTATTTTAAAAATAGTTATAAGAATGGTTGAAACTATTATTGAAATGGTAACTATTACCAATTGGCCAATTTCCAAGCCAATGTTAAATGCGAATAATGGCTTTATGATGTTTTCTTCAAAACCTAAAAGGCTTCTCAGGTAATTAGAAAAACCAAGCCCATGTATTAAACCAAAAAATAAGGCAATAAAATACCGAAAATTATTATAATTCTGCTGTTTGAGTGGTTTTCTTTCTGGTATTTTATAAAAAAAATTAAAAATACAGGTTAGTAAAATTGTAACTGGAATCAAAAATTCAATGAATTTTGAATTGAGTTTTATAATATTTAATGTTGCTAAAGCAAGTGTAACTGTATGGCCAATGGTAAAGGCCGTAACCAATAAGATAATCTTTCGCCATTCTGATATTTTATAAATGGCACATAATGCTAAAATAAACAAAATATGGTCAAGCCCATTAATATCGGTGATATGTTGAAAGCCAAGTTTCAGATAAATTGTAAAATCAGACATTATAAAAATAAATTTTAGGTTAGGGGTAGAATAGCACGTCTGTATGTTTTGATTTTCAATATGTAGGAACACGCTTTTATTCGTGTTTCTACAATAAGGCGAGTTCTACATAAGGTTGTGCGCCAAAATCACAAAAATATAAAAAGAAGAATGAACAAACTTTCCTGCCTTAATTACGATATTCTTAAATTTTAATTTTCAAAAAAAGTGCTATTCCCTGTAATTTTAAGTCAATTTATTTTTTGGTTTAATGGAAAATATTTTTCGTTTATTTTTCAAAACTTAAAATTGTTCCAATTTCGAGAAGAAAAAAGAACCTTCTATTTCAGCATTATCATCAGAGTCGGAACCATGAATAGCATTGGCTTCTATTGATTTGGCAAATATTTTCCTAATTGTTCCATCCTCCGCTTGTGCTGGATTGGTGGCACCAATCAATTTTCTGAATTCAGCGACGGCGTTTTCTTTTTCTAAAATCATAGGCACAATTGGCCCTGAACTCATATAATCACATAAACTTGTATAAAATGGCCGCTCTGAATGAATAGCATAAAACTTACCTGCAGAAGATGGTGAAAGTTGAGTCCGCTTCATTGAAACTATTGAAAAGCCCGCCTCTTCAATCATCTTTATTATTGCTCCTGTGTTTCCGGCTTCGGTTGCATCCGGTTTTATCATGGTAAATGTTCTTTTAGTCGACATATTTTTTAATTGTTAATCTTTATTTACAAACTGTTATGTAAGTACGAATTCATTTTTAAAATTTCAGCCTGCAAAATTAATATAAAATAGCCTTATTGCCTAACCAATCTTTAATAATTCCCTTGATTATTCAGTGCTTTTATCTAATTTTGCAATTCTATTTTAAGAATTGGCTAGAATATAATTAATTTGAAACTATTTTACCTGTTTAAAATAAAAATAGAAAGCTCATTATCAAGTACATGCACAATTTTAAGGAGTTTCAAGAATTAATTAGCACCCCACAAAATGTGGTTATTACTACCCATTTTAAACCGGACGCCGATGCACTTGGATCATCTTTGGCATTAGCTGGATTTTTGAAAAAATTAGGTCATCAAATTACTGTAATTACTCCCTCAGACTATCCAGATTTTCTTAGTTGGATGCAAGGAAATGATGAAGTTATGGTTTATGAAAAAGGCAAAACTGATTATAATGTAAAAAACTTAATAAGAGATGCCAATATTATAATTTGCTTAGACTTTTCTGCATTATCTCGTATAAACGAATTAGAAAAACCAGTTGAACAATCAAAGGCAAAAAAGGTAATGATTGATCACCATACTAATCCTGAACATTTCGCTGATTTTGAATTTCATAACACAAAAGCAGCTTCAACAACAGAGCTTATTTATAATTTGATTGAAGATCTTGGTAAAAAAAACTTAATTGATACAGATATTGGAGCGTGTATTTATGCTGGATTAATGACCGATACGGGTTCTTTTAGGCATCCAAGTACAACCTCAAGAGTACACCAAATCGCTGGTGAATTAATTGACCTTGGAGTAAATACAAATAAAGTTCATAGGTTAATATTCGATAGTAATACAGAAGATCGATTAAAGTTTTTAGGTTTCATGTTATCTGAAAAATTAAAAGTCTTGCCAGAATACAGGGTTGCTTATTTTACTGTAACAAATGAAGAATTACGACGATTTAACTCGCAAACAGGTGATACTGAGGGAATTGTAAACTACGCATTAACTTTAAAAGGGATATCGATGGCTGCAATAATAGTTGAGAGGCCAGAAGCTATAAAAATGTCATTTCGATCAATTGAGTCTGTAGCTGTAAATGATATTGCAGCTACTTATTTTAACGGCGGTGGGCATAGAAATGCATCTGGTGGCAAAACGGAGGGTATTGGACTGGCAGCAACTGAATCAAAATTTCTTGAAATATTACCAATTTATAAAGAAAGATTTTTAGAAAATAATTAAAAAAAACGTATAAAATTAAGTAATAATCGTGCGGGCGGTCCCGTATTCAAAATCAAAAATTCAATGTTTAAAAAAATCAGCCTATTTGCAGTTTCAATATTATTTTTAGCTGCTTGTAATTCAAATAGAGTAGAAACAAAAGATGGTCTAAAATTTCAATTTCATGAGCAAGTCGACAAAAGAAAATTGGCTAAAATGGGAGACATTATGACTTTTCATTTGAAACTAAAAAACTCAAAAGATTCAGTCCTTAAAAATTCATACTTGGAAGGTGCTCCAGTAGTAGCACAGGTTCAAAAAGCTCAATTTAAAGGTGCTTTTGAGCAAGGTTTACTTTTATTGGCAAAAGGGGATAGCGCAACATTTTTTGTGCCAGTTGATTCTCTTTTTAAAGGGTATCCTCAATTGCCACCCGTATTTACAAAGGGCACAGATGTTCGATTTACAGTTAGAGTGATAGATGTACAAACAGAGGCTGAATTTCAAGTGAGCCGAACAAAAAACGGTGAAAAGCAAAAAACTACAGACGCAGGAGTAATTGCAGCTTATATTACGAAAAATAATTTGACTAATGTCCAGAAAACTGAATCGGGTTTAAACTTCGTAGTAACTACAATTGGTAATGGGCCACAAGTTACTGCTGGTGACTCAATTACGGTAAAATATACAGGAAAATTAAGCTCTGGAAAAGTATTTGAATCAAACGTATTTCCGTTACAAGTTGGTCGTGGTATGGTTATACCAGGTTGGGACGAAGGCCTACAAAAATTCAAACAAGGTGGAAAAGGTACTCTTTTGATACCTTCAGGCTTAGGTTATGGCGATCAAGGTAATCCTACAATTCCTGCCAATTCAGTACTGGTGTTTGATGTGGAAATATTGACAGTTAAAAAAGGAAAATAATTTAGCCCGTAATTTTTTAATTAAAACCCCAACCTTTTCCTAGGGAGAAGGGCTTTCATAACCAATATGGCATTACAAGAAGAATTTGAAGAGCAAGGTAATTTTCTGTTTAAATACCGAACGTATTTGCCATTATTGGTTTTGTTTGGAGGGTTAATAATATTCTATTTTCAGAAGCGGAACTACACATTTATTGACTTAGGTCAAAATTATTGGTATTTCGCTTTAATAGTTGGCTTAATAGGCTTATTTATAAGAATTTACACGGTTGGACATACCCCTGAAAATACCTCAGGGCGCAATACAACTGGTGGCCAATTAGCCGATCAGCTAAACCAAACAGGCATTTATTCATTAGTTCGACACCCTCTATATTTAGGCAATTTTTTAATGTGGTTGGCAATCGCTTTAATAACAGCGAATAATGCTTATATTATTGGATTTATATTGGCTTATTGGCTTTATTATGAAAGAATTATGTACGCTGAAGAGCAATTTTTGAGGGGTAAATTTGGAAAGTCATATACCGATTGGGCTACAGATGTGCCAGCTTTTATTCCAAAACTCTCAGGATTTGTTACTCCGAAATACGCTTTTAGTATAAAAAAAGTTTTGAAAAAAGAGAAGAATGGCGTTGCTGCCCTCTTTGGCCTTTTTTGGCTATTTGAAATAGTTGGCAACTATGCTGAATCAGGGAATTTAGAATTAAAAAGGACATTTTGGTTTTGGGCTTTTGCCGTTTCAGCAATTATTTATATTGTTTTGAAATTGATAAAATCAAATACTAAAATATTGGATGAAGTAGGTAGGTAGGGCAAAATTACTATCCTAATGAACCAATCAAACGAAAAACATTAATCCAATCAAAATCCCATAGCAGATTAAACTCTCTATTTATTAAATACTTGTCTAAATTGCCCGGTTCTACAACCACTTTTCCGATAAATACATGATATTTCATTATGAAAAACCAACGTTGTAGAAGCACTTCTTTGAGAAGAGATATTTTGAGGAGTGCAAATAATAAATAATTAAGCTTGTTGTTTAGGTTTATTCGTTAAAATTCAATGGGGTATGACTATTTTTTATAGTAATATATTAAAAATTTGAAACTAAAATTGAATGAATGGTCATTTGAGTTTTTCACCAAAAATAAAATTATACCCTAAAATAATATTGGGTCCTTTAACAATCTTAAGATTCAATTTAGATCTTAAATCTGCTTAGCTTCTTCCCAAAAAACATCCATTTCAGCTAATGACATCTCTTGTAAAGTTTTTCCAGCTTCTTTGGCTCTCATTTCGATATGTTGAAATCGTTTTATGAATTTTTTATTGGTACGTTCCAATGCGGTTTCAGGATTAATATCAATAAATCGTGAGAAATTAACCAAACTAAAAAGCAAATCTCCAAATTCGGCTTCAGCCTTTAGTTTATCAATTGAGTGAAGGTTTGCTAGATTAAACTCAGCTTTAAACTCAGCCAATTCTTCTTCAACTTTTTCCCAAACCTGATGTTTTTCCTCCCAATCAAAGCCAGCTCCACGGGCTTTTTCTTGAATACGCATGGATTTTATAAGGGCAGGGAGTGAGGCAGGTACGCCTGATAGTGTTGATTTATTACCTTCTTTTATTTTGAGTGTTTCCCAATTTTGCTTTACTTGCTCTTCGGTTTCTGCCACAGTATCACTATAAATATGTGGGTGTCTGTTAATAAGTTTTTCACAAACAGCATTTAACACATCGCCAATATGAAATTGACATGTTTCGGAGGCAATTCGTGCATAAAACACCAAATGAAGCATAATATCACCCAACTCTTTTTTTATTTCAGGCAAATCATTTTCAATAATTGCATCAGAGAGCTCGTAAGTTTCCTCTATTGTGAGATGGCGAAGGCTTTCCAAAGTTTGCTTTCTGTCCCAAGGGCATTGCTCACGAAGCTCGTCCATAATTGAGAGTAGGCGGTCAAAGGCTATTAATTTATCTTTTCTATCGCTTGTTAGTTTATCGAAATCCATTTTTTATAGTGAAGGAAAAAAAATAATGAGACACAAATATCTCATTGTAATTAATTTATTGCCGTAGAAATAAGGCATATGGAATTTGTTACTATTTTAGCTTTTGTTTATTTTGTCAGTTTTGTGGCATCATTAAGTCTTTGTGCAACGTTATCCCAATTGATAATGTTGAAAATTGCATCCACAAAATCTGCACGTTTGTTTTTATACTTCAAATAATAAGAGTGTTCCCATACGTCAATTACCAGCAACGGAATACAGCCCCATTGTGTTAATTTTTCATGATTTTCACATTGTAATATTATCAAACTGTCGCTGTAAGGTTGATAGGCTAAAATTCCCCAACCGTTTCCATCTAAATTTTTAGAAGTTTCAGTAATAAGGGCTTTCAATTTAGAAAAACTGCCAAAATTTTTGTCAATTCTAGTTAAAAGTTCACCAGTTGGCTGAGTGATTTTGTTTGTTAAATTAGTCCAAAAAATTGTGTGTAAAATATGTGAAGATGTGTGGAAAGAAAGTTTTTTAGTCCAAAAGTCGACCGTTTCTAAATTGTTAATGTCAAGTGCATTTTTTATCATTGCAAGATCCTTATTTGCTCCTTTTACTGCACCTCCGTGATGGAAAGTATAATGCAAATGCAAAGTTTCGGTATCCATAAATGGTTCTAAAAAATTTTCGGAATAGGGTAAAGGCTGATGAATAAAATTGCCATTCGCATCAACTAATTTGTCGATGTTATTATTTATCAAGTTTTGACTAAATGCATTGATTGAGCCAATTAAAGATGCAGCTCCTATTATGGCCCCTTTTGTTAGAAATTCTTTTCTTTCCATTTAGTTTTTTTGATAAATATTTTTGTTTAAACATTTTTAAACATAATCCCGCAACCTATTGATTTAGTGTTAGTTATAGTTACATTTTTTCCAATTAAAAGCTCGTTGATTGCCATTTCTACATATTTTTTTGTGGCCGATTCTGCGCTTTGAGAGTTATCGTCAATGGCTCCAGCATACTTTAAGATATATTTACCGTTTTCTTTTTTTACTACAAAGGCTGTTGGTGTACGTTTTGCTCCAAATGAATTGGTAACTACCTGGTTTTCATCTTTTAAATAAGGAAAGGTAAAGCCTTTTTCATAAGCTGAAATTTTATTTTCATCAGGTCCATCTTCACCATTTAATCCAATATTATTTGGATTAATTGCAACCACCGGGTAACCTAAGGCTTTGTATTTTTTGTCGAGTGCAACAACACGACTTTCATATGCTTTGGCGTATGGGCAATGATTACAAGTGAAAATTATTATTGCTCCATCAGCGTTTATTCCAGCAAGTGAAACCAAACCACCATCAATATTTTTCAAATTAAAATCTTCAACCGCATCACCAATTTTGTATGTAGGTGTTTGATTTACAGCAGTTTTCGAATAAACTTTTTTAGAATTTGCCGTAGTTAAAGTTATTGCTCCCAATAATAGAACAATAGTTGAAAAAGCGAGAATTGAGTGTTTTTTCATTATATTAAATTTTTATTATTCAATTATTTAAAAAATTTCATTTAAGTATTTATTTATTTCCAATTCGTTAATTGGTTTTTCTATAAACAACTTTTTATTATTTTTATTATTAACAAACCATGTTGCAGGTATTGTTCCTTCCCATTTTTCTGAAACCTTATTTATGAATTCATTCTGATCGGTATCATTCATTATATATACCTTAGGTTTTAGGGATTTTTTGGCTAAAAACTTATTAACTTTTTCTATTTCATTTGTAAAATCAAGCGAAACTAAGATTAATTTAACATTTTTATCAGTGTTTTTCTCGTAAAAACTTTGATAATAGGGCAATTCGGCAATGTAAGGGCCACACCAAGTAGCCCAAAAATTAACAATATATATATTATTTTTATCAGTTTTTATCAAATTTTCTAGGTCTGAATATTTTATTAATTCAGCTTTTGTTGAGAAAAAAGTGAATTTACTGAAAGAAAAAGTACAATTATTGTATATTTAATAGTCTAAGCATTAGCCTGGTATATTATATTTTGCATTAAAAGCACGAAGTTTAATTTCTGTTAATTTCCGTTTTGTGTCGAGAGGAAAATCGCCCTTCATTATCCAGTCATAATAAGACGGTTCGGCTTTTAGGACATCTAAAACTGGTTTATTGGCATGTTTTCCAAAATTAAATACCTCAACTCCACCTTTATAAGTCATTCGCTGGGCGAAGTCAACTAAATTGGTAGCGGTTAATTTATGAAGCACATCCATATCATTTACAATCGGGCTATATTCTTTTCCATTTTCGTCTAAGGCAACTCTTGCTTTATAACGCACTATTTGCGCATCGAGTATTTCCAATGTGGCAATTGTATCTGCCTCGGCAGAATGGGCGCCAACCAAGTCTTTATCACAATAAAATTTTAAAGCGGCTGATAAATTACGAGGCTCCATCATATGAAATATGCGCTGTGCATCAATCATACGACGATTTTTCACTTCAAATTCAATATCAGCTCGCAGAAATTCCTCCACTAACATCGGAATATCAAACTTATTGGAGTTAAAACCCGCCAAATCACAGCCTTCTAAAAAAGTTGCCATAGATTTTGCAATGTTTTTAAAGGTCGGGGCATCGGCAATATCTTCATCATAAATACCATGTATCAGGCTCACTTCCAGCGGAATAGGAATTGTAGGGTTTATCCTTTTGGTTTTTATTTCAACAGATCCATCAATCATGGCTTTGGCGATTGATATTTCAACGATTCTGTCTTTAACTACATTTACGCCAGTAGTTTCCAAGTCAAAAAAGGCAAGCGGTTTTTTAAGCTTTAAATTATGTTCCATTCAATTTTTATTTCCTCAAATTTAGGAATTTTATTTATTTTCTTTTCAATTTTGACTGATCCATTAGTATAGTTAAAAGAAATAAAACGGTTATTTAAAAAAAATCCCCAATTTTGTTGTTGATTCTAAATCCAATGTGGTTTAATTAGATTCGAGCGAATGACAATCGTATTCAAGATAAATTAATTTCGAATACAATTAAACTGTATTGAATTGATTCTTTTATGTTAATTAAAATATGAATTTTGAAAAACTAGCCACGGCTTTAAAGGAAGAAATATCCAAACAGAAATATGGCCAATCGCCAGCCGAACTTTATGATCCTATTGCTTATATTATGGCATTAGGAGGTAAGCGATTGAGGCCCATGCTTACCCTAATTGGCACATCACTTTATTCAAATAACTGGCAAATTGCTTTGAAACCAGCAATGGCGGTGGAGGTTTTCCATAATTTTACCCTGCTTCATGACGACATTATGGACAAAGCACCAACCCGAAGAGGAAAGCCTACCGTGCATGAAAAGTGGAACAAAAATGTTGCCATATTATCAGGCGATGTGATGCTTGTGCGAGCGTATGAATTTTTGTTTGGAGTTGATAGTCAATTTCTTATACCCATATTGAAAGACTTTAGCCAAACGGCAGCCGAGGTTTGCGAGGGCCAGCAACTGGATATGAATTTCGAGACTTTAAGTGATGTTACTTTGGCCGAATACCTAAATATGATTCGCCTTAAAACCTCAGTGCTGTTAGGCTTTTCGTTGAAATTAGGTGCATTATTAGGCGGTGCAAATGAAATTGACTGTGAAAAACTGTATAATATTGGCGTGAATACTGGCATAGGATTTCAGCTAATGGACGATATTTTAGATGTATATGGTAATCCCGAAAAGTTTGGTAAGCAAGTGGGTGGCGATATAATTTCTAACAAAAAAACCTATTTACTAATTTTAGCAAAAAATCAAGCAAAAGGTGAAGTTGGAGCGAAATTACAAAACCTGATTTCTGCAGATTCCTTTGATAAAGTTGAAAAAGTACAAGAAGTAACTTCTATTTATAACAGCTTGGATATCAAAGGACAAGTTGAAATTACAATGAATAGCTATTTCCAAAAATGTTTTGATGAAATAGAAACGCTATCTTTGCCAACTGATAAAAAGGAAGTTTTAACCAATTTTTTCAAAGAATTAACTCAAAGAGAATCGTAACAATTCAAATTCCAACAAAATTATAATATGATATTTAACATCACCACTATTCTAATAATTGCGAATGTAGCGGCCAGTTTTTATGCTTGGAACAATGCTTCGGTTATGTCCAAATGGCTTATGAATGCTTATTCAATTAATCGCAAAAATGAATATTTTAGATTTATTAGTTCTGGCTTTATTCATGCCGATTATATGCATTTGTTTTTTAATATGTTTGGTCTCTATGGCTTTGGTGCTTATTTGGAGGCTGCTTACAAGATGCAATATGGCCAACAAACCGGTGGAATTTACTTTCTATTGCTATATATTTTGGGAATTATAGCTTCCGAGTTGCCTAGCTATTTTAAAAATAAAGATAACCCCAATTATAACTCACTTGGTGCATCTGGAGGTGTTTCGGCCATAATTTTTGCCTGCATTTTGCTTAATCCTTGGCTTTCAATGAGTATTTATTTTATTCCAATAAAAGGTATATTTTTCGCCATACTATATACTTGGTATTCAATGTACATGAACAATAAAAGTTATGACAATATAAACCATAGCGCCCATCTTTATGGCGGATTGTTTGGAGCTGTGTTTATGATTATTACTTATCCCGATGCTTTATCTGGTTTTATATCACAAATAATAAACTGGAAGGAATATATGTAATTTCTCAAACCATCATTTAAAACAACCTTCTACATTTGTTTATTACCACAATTAAATGTTTTAACTTGATAAACCCGAGCAAATTATTAATTTTAACAATAGAATTTATCAGAATTACAATTTTTAACAAAACTTAAATTAAAAAATTATGTCAAGAGGATTAATCATCGCCTTAGTTGTAGCCGCATTACTTATATTTTGGGGTATTGGTGTCAACAACAACCTAGCTATAAAAACCCAAAGTGTAAAAGCACAATGGGGGGATATACAGAGCTCTTATCAACGGAGGACCGACCTAATCGGCAACCTGGTAAATACTGTAAAAGGAGTTGCTAATTTTGAAAAAAGCACTTTAACCGATGTTATTGCTGCTCGTGCATCGGCTACTCAAATGAAATTGGATGCCAATGATCTTTCACCGGAAAACATGGCCAAATACCAAGCAGCCCAGTCGGGCTTAAGTGGTGCACTGGGTCGTTTGATGGTGGTTTCAGAGCAGTATCCTCAATTGAAAGCAACAGCCAATTTTTCGGAATTGCAAGCACAAATAGAAGGTACTGAAAACAGAATAAATGTTGAGCGAAACAAGTTTAACGATACTGTAAAAGATTATAACGGCGATCTGGTTAGGTTTCCAGCTAGTTTTATTGCAAAATTGTTAGGCTATAATGAGAAGGGTTATTTTGAAGCAGCAGCAGGTTCTGATAAAGCCCCAGTTGTTGACTTCGGAACAAAGTAAATCTATAAATTTAGGTTGGGTTTTTAAATAGCCCAACCTAGTTTTTTATTCCCAGTCTTTATAATTTATACCAAAAATGTTTTTTACCGAAGACGAACAAAAAAAGATAGTTGCGGCAATAAAAGAGGCCGAACAAAGCACTTCTGGTGAAATAAAAGTGCATATCGACAATACATCACAGTGGGAAGATGTACTAACTAAAGCTTCGAAAGTCTTTGATAAATTAGAACTTGAGAAAACCAAACAACGCAATTGTGTTTTAATTTATATCGCAAAAGAAGACCGCCAATTTGCTATTTGGGCTGATAAAGGTATAAATAATGTGGTTCCAGAAGGCTATTGGGAAAGTACTATTGACCTTATGCGAAGTTATATGAAAGTAGGCCAATATGCGGAAGGGGTAATAAAGGCCATCAATATGATAGGTGTTAAATTAAAAATATATTTTCCCTTAGAAAAAAATGATAAAAATGAGCTTTCAGATGACATTTCATTTGAGCATTAGTTTTTCATTAAATCAACAATAATTTTGTCTGGCAAAAAACGGCGAATTTCAAAAAATAGAGTATTTGGCAATTCCAAAAATGTTTAAAAAAATCAAAAATTTCATTCTCGTTTTGCTTCTATTTTCAAGTCAAATTATTTTAGGGCAAAATAGTGATTTTCCGGAAAAACCTAATCCACCACGATTGGTGACTGATTTTACAATGACACTCAGTCAAGAAGAAACCAGTGCACTTGAGCAAAAGCTTCGAAATTATAACGATACAACCTCAAGCCAAATAGCTATTGTGGTGGTGAAAAGTATTGGCGATTATGAAATAAACCAATATGCTACTGAACTGGCGATGAAATGGGGAATTGGCCAAAAAGGAAAAAACAATGGAATATTGATATTATGGGCTACCGCAAACCGTAAAATTTATATAGCAACAGGATACGGCATGGAAGAAAAAGTGCCTGATATTATCGCCAAACGTATTGTAAATGAGCTCATTATACCCAACTTCAAACTAGGCCAATATTACCAAGGGCTCAATGTAGCTACCGACGAAATAATTGCCCGAATGAGTGGCCAATTTAAAGGTGATGATAAACAAGGTGATGGCGAATTTCCATTTGTTTTTTTCATAATACTTCTATTTGTGTTATTGATATTCATGTACATCGCACGTAAAAATGGAGGCCGAGGCAATAGATTTAATGACAGAAATCGTGGTGGAGGCTTTATGGGTGGCGGGATGCCATGGATTATTACAAATTCAGGTGGCTCAAGCTGGGGTGGGGGTGGGGGCGACTCAGGTGGCGGCTTCGGCGGTTTTGGTGGTGGCGACTTCGGTGGTGGTGGCGCTGGAGGGGATTATTAAAAAAATAGATAAGAATAATTATTTGTTTAAAAACTAAAAAAGATGAGAATATAAACCCCATTTTTTTTTATAGAAATCAATATAAAAAACCAAAAAGCCAAAGTGGAATTTTATTTCCTCTTCCTACCTGCACATCGTCAATTGCTAAAAAGCTGTCTTTTACATCAGCAATTTGGGTGAAACTTTTTTGAGCACCACCAATTTCAAACAGATATTTATTTTCAACCGAAAAGTCCCCTTTTTTAACATAATTTACAGCATACTTAGCCGATAGTTGATTAATAAAATAAAGCTCACGCAAAGTACCTTTATTGACTGTATCGCCAGAAACGGCATAAATAAGATTCGTATTTTGCAAATATATTTTTTCAGGTTTCGATAAGGTGCTATAGCTTTTGCCTGAGTCGGTTAGCAAATATAATAGCTTCGATTCAGCCAAGTAATAAAGATAATTATTGAGTGTATTTCTATTCAATTCCAAACTTTCGGCAAGTTTCGAAATATTGGGTTGAAAAGGTAATTGTGTAGCTAAAATATATAGTAACTTCTTCATTTTGAATATATTATGAACATTTATTTCCAATATATACGGCAAGTCAACTTCCAAAGAAGTATTTACTACATTCTCCAATTTCATGTTAAAATCCCTTTTATCCTCAAGATAAAAAGGGTAGTAACCATGCTTTAAATATTGGTCAAAATATTTAAATATGTTTATTTTTTCAACTATGCCTTCAGCTATTTGTATATGGTTTTTTAATAATTCAGACAAAGGAATTGTATCAAACCTAAGCCCTGCTTCCAACTCTAAAAACTCTCGAAATGATAGCCCTTCCAATGTATAAGACACTGCCCTGCGGCTCAGATCGGCAAAAGATTTGTATATTTGAAGAATCGACGAGCCAGAAAAAACCAGATTCAGGTCTGGATATAAGTCATGAATTGTCTTAATTTCTCTGCTCCAATCAGAATATTTATGTATTTCGTCGATAAAAAGATGAGTACCACCTCTATTTACATGGTATTCTGCTATTTCAAAAATAGAAAACGGCTTGGCTATTAGGCTATCCATGGACACATATAACGCCTCCTTTTCTGTTAAATTCCTCTTAATATACTGTAAAAGAAGGGTGGTTTTACCTACCCCTTTTGCTCCTTTAATGGCTATTAGCTTTCCCTCCCAATTGATATCGGCCATTAGATATCTTGTGAATGCAGTCTTAGTTTTTTTCAGATAACTGATATGCAAGTCATATAATTTTTCCATATTTTGCTTATTAATAAGGGCAAATATACTAATATATGTTTAATAATATAATCATATATTATATATTATGCTTACTAAAATAAGCATAATTTATATTTAACAAATTGTAAATCAATATATTAATAAATTATTAAAATAAATATATATTATTTTTTATTTCTCCGAATTAGAATTGGGTTGTACCATAACCAGAAACCTGTAAATGAAAGCAGAATTAGGCCTAAAGATGTGAAGGTGGTATAAATAAGCTTGAAAGTATCATTCTCATTTTTGAAAAAATAATCTACTATTGAGCCATCGTGTATTTTCTCGATAAAGTCTGATTTTCTGGTATTTACGGCTAATATCTCACCTGTTTTAATGTCTATTTGAAGCTCTGTAAAATGGCTTGAGAACACAATTTTGGCAATACCTTTTTTGGGCCTGATGTCTATGCGGTCAATTTCATCTGATAACTTTAAGGTTTGTTTTGCATAGAATTTTGCAATTGTTTGCAGGCTATCGATTTTAATAAAGGGTCTACTGCTCTGGGAAGTACTATTTTCAGTTTTGGGTAAAAGTTCAGTTTGTTTTTTCCAACCAAGCAGCAAGCCAGTAATACCAACTAATAGCATAAAAACAGATAATGGTATGGCTATCCACTTATGTATTTTCCGATAAAACCTTGTTGCACTTGATATTTTAGATGTTCCTGATCTCATTTCCTATTACCTACAATCTTATAGTTTTCTTCATCAAAAACCATTATTTTTTGCTTTCCTTTAATTGTATATTTCTTCAGATTTCCCTCTTCGAAACTAGCAGTTATGTGCTTTTCCCAACGATAAAGCATATTTTCATCACTCGAGGTGATATCAATTGATTCAACTTGTTGATTTTGAGGCGTTTTGACGATTGAAATTGATGAAATCGGCTTTTTTTCACCAGCTTTCAGCCTATATTTTATGGTTGTATCAGTTTCTATAATCTCATAACTTCCTAAAAAAGCAGCTTTATTAATATCCGATTGCATAAAAGGGCTTAGTTCTTTTGTCCAATCAATAGTGGATATTTCTTTGGTTTCTTTCTCTGAATTTATCTCTATTTCTTTTTTAAAAACAGGCTTTTGCTTAGCCATTTTTTCAATTTGGTTGGTAAACAAAGCTTTAATATCGAAGTATTTTATTGTTTTCACATCATTTTCTTGTTCACAAGAAATACATGAAATAGCAAGAAAAAAGTATATTATTTTATACATTAGATTTTAAAATAAAACATCGACGAAATACATTTTGAACCTCGTCGATGTTTAAAAGTTTTGAATTTATAATAAACTAAAGCCCGTCATTTCTTTTGGCTTTTCAACTCCCATCAACTCTAATATTGTGGGTGCAATATCCCCTAATTTGCCATTATTAATTGCTTTTTTATAATTATTATCCACTAAAATACATGGAACCAGATTTGTTGTATGGGCTGTGTTGGGTGTTCCGTCCTCATTTATCATATATTCGGCATTGCCATGGTCGGCTATGATGATGAAAGTGTAACCATGAGCTAAACCAGTTTTTACAACGGCTTCTGCACAGGCGTCCACAGTTTCAACAGCTTTTACAACTGCCTCAAATACACCAGTATGGCCCACCATATCGGGGTTGGCAAAGTTTAGACACACAAAATCTACTTCTTCTTTTTTAAGTTCGGGAATGAGTGCATCTCGCAAATCAGCAGCCGACATTTCGGGTGCCAAGTCATAGGTGGCTACTTTTGGAGAGGGGCTCATCATATTTTTTTGTCCAACGAAAGGCTCTTCACGACCTCCAGAAAAGAAGAAAGTAACATGAGGATATTTCTCCGTTTCGGCCATTCGAATTTGCTTTTTCCCCGCCTTTTCTAAAACCTCACCAAGGGTAATAGGCACGTTTGAGTCATCAAATATTACTTTTACGTTTTCGAAAGTTTTGTCATATTCTGTCATGGTGAGGTAATACAAATCCAACTTTTTCATGCCTTGCTCAGGAAAATCTTTTTGTGTGAGCGTTTGTGTAATCTCACGGCCACGGTCGGTACGGAAATTGAAACATAACACAACATCGCCTGGCTCAATATTACCATTCACACTGGAATTAATTATGGGTTTTATAAATTCGTCGGTTACGCCAGCTTCGTAAGAATTTGATATTGAGGTAAATAGACTTGCTTCTGTCACTTTTTCACCCATCCCATTTACCATTGCATCATAAGCTAATTTTACTCTTTCCCAGCGGTTGTCACGATCCATAGCGAAATAACGGCCTGTAATTGAGGCTATTTTAGCACCAGTTTTTGTGCACGTATTTTGTAAATCTGCTAAATAACCTAATCCACCTTTGGGGTCGGTATCACGCCCATCTGTGAATGCGTGGACAAAAACATTTTGTAGGCCCGCATTTCCCGCAGCTAAAACTAAAGCTTTCAAGTGCTCGATATGTGAGTGTACACCTCCGTCAGAAACCAAGCCTATGAAATGAAATTTTTTGTTGTGAGCCTTGGCATATTCGAAGGCCTCTGCCAAAACGGGTTCTTGGTTTAAAGTTCCTTCTTTTACTGATTTATTTATACGCACCAAATTTTGATAAACTATGCGGCCAGCACCCAAATTCATATGACCAACCTCAGAATTCCCCATTTGACCTTCGGGTAAGCCTACCGCTAGCCCTGAAGCCTCCAATTTTGAATGAGGATATTTTGGATAAAGAGAGTCTATAAATGGCGTATCGGCGGCATCAACTGCCGAAACTTTCACATTGGGAGCGATGCCCCAGCCATCCAAAATCATTAAAACTACTTTCTTATTCACGATATTTATCTTTATTATTAATTTCTAATTATAACTCAAAGTTAATCTATTCTTAAAGGCATTCCAAAAAAGGATAAGGTTGAAAAGCCAGATATTTAGTTTTAATAATTAGTCAAAATTGACCAATTACACATTAAAATAACTTAAAAAAGCTTTACTAGGCCTTAACTTTGGGCATAAAAAAATAAAATTTGAAACAGCTCCTAATTATTATCCTTTTTAGCATATTTACCAATTCAATATTTGGCCAAAAAAATGGAATTATAGTAGGAGAAATTTATGATAAAAAGGGACCAATTGAATTTGCAAACGTTCTTGTTGTTTCAAAAAATGATTCACTAAAAATCTTTAAAAATTCAATTTCTGATTCAATGGGTCAATTTAGAGTTTTAGAAGTTCCAATTGGTAATTATACCGTTAAAATTCAGCTAATAAGCTATAAAGCAAGTAAATTAAATGTGCTTATTGAGGCAAATAATCTTAATATTAATTTGGGGAGAATTAATCTGGATGTAGATGTTAAAATGTTGGCAGCCGTTGAAGTTACGTCAAAGAAAAACTTAATTCAAAAAACATCTAATGGATTCATAATCAACACCTCCGCCAATATATCTCAGGCGGGAGGCTCAGCAATTGATTTACTAAGAAATACACCAACTGTGGTGGTGGATCCAGAAGGAGCTATTTTTTTACGAGGTAAAACACCTCAAATATTAGTAAATGGGCGCAATTCGGGTATTACAAATATGGATCAAATAATGGCGAGTAGTATTGAAAGTATAGAGATTATAAATAATCCTTCCGCACAATTTGATGCCGATTCAGAAGGAGGTATAATTAACATTAAATTGAAGAAAAATAACCAAGAAGGTACAAATGGGGCAATGGCTTTGGGTATGGGGTATGGAGCAAAATTAAGGGCTAATTCTTCTTTTTTGGTAGGCCATAAAGCAGGGAAATGGAATATTGGCTTAGCCTATGACAACCGATTTGCTGAGCGAACAAGAAATATAACTGGTGAAAGAATAAATTTTAAGCTTCCCAATCAATATTTTTTAAATCAAAAGCGGGAAGATGAGCGTGTCGATAAAAATCAAAATCTTAAACTTAACTTAGATTATTCCATAAATTCAAAAAATACAATTAGCTTGGAAGCCATTGGTAGTCATGTGATTGAGGATAATAATGAAATAATAAGAAACCTAACAAAAACAGAATTAAAATCATTTGTAAATAACAACTCCCGCCAATCATTGGAATATCGTAAAGAAAAGGTAATAGAATTGGCTTTGGTTCATACTAAAAAATTTGTTGACCTACGAAAAACCCTAACAACGAGCTTGAGTACTTCACTCGGTAAAAACAATGAAGATACGGATATAAATACACAACAACTATTCGAGAATGAATCTATTTCTGGGTTACCAGCCTATCAAAAAACCTATAATTATGACGTTAGAAAAATAAGTAATTTGCAGTTAGATTTTGTTCAACCAATATCGTTAAAAAGCCAAATTGAAATAGGCTACAAAGGAATTTTACGTGTATTGAATTCGGATTTCCAAAGTAAATTTAAATCTAATGGAGAGTTTGTAATTAATCCACAGACTAGCAATATATTTGATTTTACTGAAAATATCCACGCAATATATGGGCAGTTCAATTCCTTTATTGGGGAAAAGGAGAACCCAGTTTTTAAGTATAATTTTGGCTTACGTGCCGAAGGTGTTTCTAATAAAGGAGAAGGCAAAAATAAGAGTTTATTACTTGATAATCAATATTTTAATTTTTTCCCAACAGCGAGTTTTTCCTATTTTTTGAAAGAAAATGAATCTATAAAAGTAAATTTAGGCAAACGAATAAATAGACCAAATTTGGGAAATTTAAACCCTTTTACAGACATTACTGATTCACTTACCCAACGAAGCGGCAATCCAAATTTGAGGCCAGAAATCGTGAAAATAGTTGAAATTGGTTACAATAAAGACTGGAACAAAGCATCGTTTTCAAGTTCTATTTTTTACAGAACTTCAACAGATATTATCCAACCTTATACCATATTGAAACCTGATGGCGTATTATTTACAAAACCATTAAACTTTGGGAGAGGGTCTATTTTAGGTTTAGAAAGCTTATTTTCAGCAACTTTAAACCGAGTTTGGGATACTAATATTAGTATTACTGTATTTCAACAAAATATAAATGGGGGAAATATTGAGCCAAATCTTTCCAACGCTGTAAATAGTTGGAATGGAAAGCTTATCAATAATTTCTCTATATGGCAAAATGGCAAAGTTCAATTAGTTTCTGTTTATAATTCACCTATTGCAACCCCACAAGGTACTCGAATAGCCGTTTATAACACAGATCTAGGCTTTCAGCAGAAAATAAATAAGGCACGCCTTGGCTTAATTGTTACCGATATCTTTAACCAACAAATTAGTGGAAATATTTGGAATACAATAGACTTTAGCTATAAAAGAATTGGAAAAGTGGACACCCGTGCCATTCTGATTACATTTGCGTATACTTTTAGCGGCAACTTTAAAGATAAGCTAATGGAAAACAAATTTTCAAACGATTAATAATAAACAATTAATATTCGTGTTTTTTGGCGATCCAATTTAAAAAGGCCTCATTACTTCGTTTAATTATTTGATATACATTTTCAAAATCATCTTTTGTGCCATAATATGGGTCGGGAACAGAATCAGTTTGATTTGATTCCAAATCAAATTTTCTTAATAAAAAACAGCTTTCTTCTGGTTGGTGTTTGCCAAATGCAATTAAGCTAAACACTTGAATATCAGCTAGATTATTTGTATCCATAGAGACAATATAATCAAAATCTAAGAAATCTTGAATGTCAATTTGCCTGCAAGAATGAGTTAAATTGATGCCATGAATTTCAGCATTTTGGCGGGTTCTTAAATCGGGTAATTTGCCAATATGATAATTGGCAGTGCCAGCGGAATCAACAAATATTTTATGTGAAAGTCCTTTTTTTGCAATTAAATCTCTCATTGTGCCCTCGGCAATTGGCGAGCGACAAATATTACCGAGGCAAACGTAGAGGATTTTTAGCATATTTTGTTAAATAAAAATTGATATTTGACTATTCCTTTTTTTAAATCTTTCACAAAGATATTTTAAATTTACCAGTGCATTCAAAAAAAAACATGCCTCAAATCCATAAAATAGGCTGGAAAACGGCCACCATGTTGGTTATTTCAAATATGATTGGCACTGGTGTATTCACCAGCCTGGGCTACCAATTGGCTGAGGTTCAAAATGTTTGGGCCATTGTACTCCTTTGGGTATTAGGTGGAGTTTTAGCATTAATTGGTGCTTTCACTTTTGCTGAACTTGGTATACATTATAACAAATCAGGTGGCGATTTTGTGTTTATTAGCGAAGGGTTTACGCCTTTTTGGGGATATCTTTCGGCTTGGACATCGCTCATTATTGGTTTTTCAGCACCTGTGGCTATTGCTGGCTTAGCCATGGAAGCTTATTTGGGGCCATTTCATATTCCAAATATCAGGATTTATTTAGTTTTAACAATAATTGCCATCTCTCTTTTTCATACATTTTCTTTAAAAAAGAGTAGTATTTTTCAAAATATTACGACTCTTTTCAAAATACTTTTTGTGCTTTTTTTGTTGGGTTTGGGTGCATTTTACGCTCCTTTTCCAAATAATGCTATCAATACCGACACCTTAATGGTAAATGAAATTGTAAAACCTGGTTTTGCGGTTTCGCTTTTGTACGTTACTTATGCTTATACAGGCTGGAATGCCGCTGCCTATATTGTAGGAGAAATCAAAAATCCACAACGAGATTTACCTATTGCGCTCATTTTAGGCACTTTTGCAGTAATGTTTATTTACGTGCTTTTGCAACTGATTTTTTTAAAATTTGGTACTGTTGAGCAACTCAAAAATCAGCCTGAAGTGGCCTTATTATCTATTCAAAATATTTTAGGAGAGTCTGCTATGAAATGGATAAGTGGTGGAATTGGTTTCCAACTTATCGCAACTATGAGTTCTTATATTTGGATTGGCCCAAGAATTATACATTCAATGGCACAGCAATATAGCCTTTGGCGTTGGCTGAGGCCAGTTAATAATTTTGGAATTCCAGTGAGAGCCATTTGGCTTCAATGTGCTGTAATTCTAGTACTCATGCTTTCTGGGAGCTTGCAGGAAGTTTTGCTTTATACTTCTTTTTTATTACAATTGATGGGCACTTTGGCGGTTGCAAGTTATTTAAAAATAAACAAAAAAGGTGATAAATTTAAAAGCCCAATGAGCCCATTTATTCAATATCTTTATATAGCATTTAGCCTTTTGGTGCTTGCTTTTATATTTTGGGATAAACCAAAAGAATGTCTTATAGGCTTGTGTATATTGGTGGTAGGAGCAATTACTTATTATTTTTCAGCAAAAGAGATAATAAATTAAAACGGATACTCTCTTTGAAGTCATATAATAAATTAAAAATATTTAAAAAAAAGATTAGAAACTTTGAGAAAATGACCAGAAATATTACCCTAAACGATTTCGAATTTATTTATAACCTTTATATGCACCCCTCAACAAATCCATTTTTGCTTTATGAAAAAATGGACAAAGCCGATTTTTTGCCTATTTTTAATGACTTACTTTCTCAAAATATTATATTTATCTATTCAGAAAACAGTGAAAATATTGGTATGTTCAAATTAATACCCCTAAATCATAGGAATAGCCATATCAATTATTTAGGAGGCTTGGCCATTCATCCAAATTATTCAGGAAAAGGTTACGGTTCAAAAATGCTTTTAGAAATTATAGAAATAGGAAAGGTTAGGGGCTTAAAGCGAATGGAATTAAGTACATCAACTACCAACCAAACTGCTATAAAACTTTATGAAAAACATGGTTTTGTATTTGAAGGTATTTTAAAAGACTATACATATCTAAAGGCTGAAAATCAATACATTGACGAGCAATATATGGCTTATTTGTACTGATTTTGAGGAAATAGAATACTTTTGAACAGCTAAAAATTTATTGGATTGTCTAATATTTTTATAAAAAATAAAAATGAAATCTATTTATCTAACGGTGTTTTTAAATTTCTTGAAAAAGTGTATCTTTAAAAAACTAAATTAAAAATTATGAAAACTTTTTTAAAATTATTTTCATTCCTTTTAATTACACAATTTCTTAAAGCGCAGTCATCATATAATCTTGAGGAAGGTAAACCTTTTGTTCTGAATGGCTTGGAATACGGTTATGAAATTCGGAATGAACGAAAAAAAGGTATTAAGAAGGAAGAGTTTGACAGGTTTGAAATTAATGCTTTTGTGATAAATAAAAGTGGCTGTATAAAGCTCATGTTTCCAAAACAAAAACTATTAGGACTTGACTATCTCGATGTTATGGCAGAATTTGACTGTATAAATGCCACTGGAAAAAGACTTACTTCAAAGTCCGCAAAAGTGAAAGCACGTGAATTCAATACCCCTTATACCTATACAACCAAAGGGGCAGATGGCAAAGACTTTAGAAATAATGTGACGGTTAGAGTCGGAAATATGCTCAAAAATGGTGAAACTATCTATAATAATTTTACTGTAATATTGCCAGAAGGTGAGCGACCAAACATGAAAGTGAGAATAATTGATGTTGAAGAATAAATAAAAAAAATCAAATAAATACAATGAGATCAATGTGGATAGGATTGTTAAGATTTAGTTTGGTAACCATTCCAATCCAAATATGCAATACGATCGACAATTCGAAAGAAGTATATTTTAATCAATTGCATATATTTGAAAATGTACGAATATAGCAGGTTTTAACACAAAGGAAATGGCTTTCGCTAAGAATATACTTAAGTACATGAAAGCCTAATTTCAATAATAAAAACCTGTTATTATTTGCATGAATGGCGAAAAAATAAATTATCCCACCACTCTCCTATGGTGCTATAATTGGGTTAAATTTCTAATTTTTATATTTCTCGAATAAAATTTTGAAAATTTGTGTTAAACTAAATCGTATTAAATTGCCTTTAAAGAAATATAAATAAACCTATGAAACAATTTTTAATACTATTTTTCTTGATTCCAATCAAGTTAATATCACAATCGGCCGATTCAATTATCAACAATTTTAAAGAAGTAAATGCCATTATTAAAAACATTGATTGTACTGATGGTCAACTAATTAGTAATAGGGCCATGAACCTATTCATGGCCGATCGTGTGGGGTATTATTTGGCTAATCATGAAAATTTGACCTTTTGTAAAAATAATGTTACTTTGAATACTGGAACTGGTATTTTTAGTATGACACATAGTTTTTTTGAACCTACAGGTGACGACTTGCCATTGAAATCGTTTAATGCTTTAGGACTAAAAGCTAATATTTTTGACGCATATAAAGCAACAAAAAATAAAACTACATTTAATAACGAGCTGGGCATCACTTATAAGCAATTCTGGTTGTCAAAACCCAAAACTATTCTTAATAATTGTGATGAAAAAACAGCTTCAAATTCAAGTTCTGAGTTGATATTCAATGAGTTAAAAAATGAAATTACTTTGAAAAGTACCAATTTCGAAATGGAGTTATTAGGAATATCTAATCTTAATGAAACAATAAAAAAAGAATTGAAACGGGGTTTTTATGCCAGTTTAAATGAAGAATATTCTCGGAAATTTGCAACCGCTCAATTTAGAGATTTATTTGAAAATATGCGGTTCAAAAAAACTAGCATGAATTGGACAAACTTAAGTGTATTTGTTCCAGTAATTCGCCAGCGTTATATTGTCGCCTCTGATTTAAATAGTAATTTTAATGTGAAAAAGAGTTATCCTGCAGCGCTTTCTATCAACCATAATAGGTTTTCGGAATGGAAAAATGCCACTAAAGTTTATGTGAATTTAAGGGCTGGCCTACTTTCAAATAACTCTATAAATACAACTATTTTGGAGAATTATACCTTAGAAACTTATCGAGGTTTAGGAGGAAAAAATGTTTCTTATTTCCTTGATAAACAATTAGATAGAGCCTCAATTGGTGATTTTATAAATTTTCTAACATCAAATTTATCCGCCCAAATTGTCTATTTTCCTCCACAGAATCACTTTGGCATTTCAGCGAAACTTGAGCAAAATTTTGGTAAATTCAACGCTTTAAATGGTACCTTAGGAATTCCTGTTGTTTTGATTGATAAGCAAAGCTATGCATTATCAAATTTTGAAATCCAAATTCATTTTTTTGATTTGTCGAACAGCCTAAATTCTTCAAAAAAATTAAATGATAATATTTCAATTGGCCTCATATGGGGGCAGGCGATTGGGCGCAACGTTTATTGAACTTCAATTATTACACATGCTACAAACCCCTTGCACCAATAAATTCATTTCTGTTTTTTTATAACCTGTTGGCAAGGTCATTGCAGGAATAATTACCGATTCTAAGCAAGTCGTTTGGCCACAAACGCTACA
This sequence comes from Cytophagaceae bacterium, assembly GCA_031383555.1. Taxonomy (GTDB): domain Bacteria; phylum Bacteroidota; class Bacteroidia; order Cytophagales; family Spirosomataceae; genus JANMZR01. The sequence continues at coordinate 37,848 of JANMZR010000159.1, forward strand.
TTTAAAATGAACATGATCGTGGTTATGGTGGTGTTCGGCCGTGTTGCATTCAGCTTTACATATCGCATATTTCATGCCTCCAACATCATCTAACACCTTGTGAATAAGGCCTTTATCAACGAAAGTTTTTAAGGTTCTATATATGGTAACTCGGTCAAATTTATCAGAAAGTATGTTTTCAATATCAGCATGCGCAAGGGCAAAGGAGCCGTCTTTAAATATCGATAATACTGCCTCACGAGCCTCCGTTTGGCGCAGGTTTGACGACCGTAAACTTGACAATATTTCAGACATAATAACCACTTTATTTAAATATCTTGAACTGCTTCAAATTGCATTTTCACCAAATTAGCATAAATTCCATCATTGTGCAATAAAAGTTGGTCATGCGTACCCGATTCGTGTATTTTTCCTTCTTTTATCACATAAATGTTGTCGACTGAACGAATTGTTGAGAGCCTATGTGCAATAATTATTGAGGTGCGTCCTTGCATCAAACCTTCAAGAGCATCCTGCACTAATTTTTCAGATTCGGAGTCAAGTGCACTAGTTGCTTCATCCAAAAGCAAAATAGCCGGGTCTTTCAAAATGGCCCTCGCAATTGCTACTCGTTGCCTTTGGCCTCCAGAAAGTTTTATACCACGCTCACCCACTACGGTTTGTAGCTTTTCAGGGAAAGTGTCGATAAACTCCATGGCATTGGCCTTTTTTGCTGCTTGAATTACTTCATGTTCGGTAGCATCGGGTTTTCCGTAGGCAATATTTTCAAAAATTGTCCCGCCAAAAAGCATAACTTCCTGTGGCACTATGGCCATATTATTTCTTAAATCTGATACATTATATGACTTTATATCTTTCCCATCAACTAAAATCTCTCCACCAATTGCATCATAAAATCGAAGTAATAACTGCACTATTGTCGACTTACCAGCACCTGAATAACCCACTAATGCTATTTTTTCACCCGCATTTATTTTAAAATTTATATTTTTCAACACCTCCAAATCTGCCCTTGATGGATAATTAAATGCCACATTTTTAAACTCAACATCTCCATAAATTTTAGGTGCTTTATTACTTGACTTTACAATTTCTACTTCTGGGTTTTCATCGAATATTTCCAAAACCCTATCCGATGCCCCTATTGCTACCTGTACAGAAGCAATCATCTCACCAAGGCCGTTCAAAGAGCCTCCAATAAACATAGTGTAAAACACGAAAGTAATCATTTCGTTTATCTCTAACTCATTGGCAATCACAAGCTTACCTGCATACCAAACTATTCCAATAATACTTCCAAAAAGTGCAAATATGATAAAAGAGATAAAACCACCACGTAATTTTGCTGTTTTCATGGCAATATTTACTACTTTGCCCAATGAGCTGCCGTAACGGTTTATCTCCAGTCTTTCATTGGTGTATGATTTTACTACGTTTATCGACTGGAAAGTTTCCTCAACAATTACATTAGCTGCAGCCAATTCTTTTTGTGCCTCACCCGATAGCTTTCTAATGTAACGACCAAATACCATTGCCACCACTATTAAAATTGGAAAAGTAGCCAACATAAATACTGTTAACTTCCATGAAATGAGGGAGATAATAACTACACCTACCACAATTGTGATGATTTGCCGAATGAATTCGGCAACGGTAGTTGTAATAAGGCCTTGCAACATACCGATATCGGAAGTTATTCGGCTCATTAATTCACCTACTCTTCTTTGTTCGAAAAAGTGAATCGGAAGGGAAATAATTTTGCTGTAAAGTGCTTTCCTAATGTCGGCAATAGTGCGCTCACTTACCTGCGTGAAAAAATACACCCTTGCAAACGAAAACACTGATTGTAATACCAAAACAATTACCAAAACGCCAATAACTTGGTTGATGGTATAGTCTGATTTTTTTTCTAAAACTGCTAATATTTCCCCCAACAATTTTGGAAATAATAAAGAAGTGCCAATTGAAAAAGCCAATGCAATTAGGCCTAATGCATATTTTACACGATAGGGATATGCATATTTGAAAATTGTATAAAGTTTTTTAAAACCGTCTTTTGTAAGTCTTTGTTTACTTTTTGCTGCTAACTCCCCTAAAAAACTCTCTTTTTTATCTGACATAATTTTTTGTACTATTTTTATATAACCAATTTGAAAATTTATGGGTTCATTTTAGATTTACAAGCTTCCAAAAGTAGGCATATCCTCGAAATATATTGTTGGAAATAACCTTATTCTACCTTTAGTGTTGGTATCTAAACCTTCTAAAAATTCTAATTCAAATCCCCTTTCCCTTTATATTTAGATTTTTCAAAAATATCTTGCGCTTTTGGGTTTTGTAATAAAGAAATTAGTGATTGTTCCGAATTATTTTCTAAATACTTTTTAACAATTTTCCACCCCAACCAACGCCCAATCATACCAGGACAGTCGGGGCTAATTTCTTGTGTATTAGGTCTTTCTTCCAAATATTTGGCTTTTTTAAATGGGCTAGTTTCATACAAAAGTTTTTGGTCAATCATATGCGCCCATACCATTTCTTGTGAAACTTCTGTGGCGTCCAATTTTTTTTGTGAATAACCAATTATTAAGCTATCAGCCACATTGGGAATCATCATTTTAGTGAATTGGTAGCATTTCCCATAAAACAACATATCAGCCAATAGCGACTTGTCTAAAGGGTCAATTTTCGCTTTTTTTATAGCCAATTGGTTGAGAATTGAAGGAACTATATATTCTTTCTGGTATTTCTTTAGCTGATAATCATATACTTGAGGGCGATATTTCGCATTTTTCCCAGCGAAATATTCAAGACCAATTACGATAGCTGAGTCCGTAACTTGAATGTCTTTACCAGCAAATCCCGTAAAAAAAGTATAAACTTTTGGCGCCTTAAAGTTCGGGTATGTCACTTTTATATTACTAAAAGCTTGATTTATAGCGTTTTGAAGGTAGTTTATTTTAATTCCAGTGGTGTTATTAATCGTTTCGTTGTAAAACTGGCCTAAGGTCGGATTCTGTATAAATTCAAATAGTTTTTTTGCCAATTCTGGAAAATTTTGAGCAGGAGTTTCAAAATATGATTCGGATATGATTTTATTATTTTCTAATAATTTGAAAACTCCCGCTTCATTTTTTGAAGCAAAAAGGAGTGAGTCCAACCGAATAATTGGGGCTGAAAGTTTTACTTTTTGTCTTTCATTATCGCTTTTATCTTTATCAAATCTACAACTTTGAAGTATGATTACTGAAATAGCTAGGAGAATATTAAATGTGTTTTTCAAGATATTTTGCTCGGAATTATTGTACAAAAATAACATATTAGTGTTGAAAAATTTTGGATTTTAGGTTGTTAACGCATTTATTACCCCCCAATAATATAATTAAAATAAGAAAATTATTTAGAAATAATATATTTGGCTTAGTTTTTGATTGATGAGAAGATATTAAAACTATCGTTCTAAAAAAGAATTAACTAAATTATGGCTCGCCCAAAAGAGTTTAATGAGAAAGATGTATTAGAAAAAGCTATGCTTTTGTTTTGGCAAAAGGGATATTTTCAGACCTCTATTCAGGACCTTGTTGATACAATGGGTATAAATAGAGCAAGTTTGTATGGCGCATTTTCTGATAAGCACAACTTATACATATTGGCTTTAGAGCGATATCGACAGCAGGATGTTAGTCAGCTTTTACAACTTTTCAATAGAAATTTGCCAGCAAAACAGTTTTTTGATGTTGTTTTTGATAATGTAATTGTGGGCCTCACCGATGATCCTGATAGAAAGGGCTGCTTTCTTACTAACGCTACTCTTGAAATGCTACCTGATGATTTTGAAGTTCAAACCTTAGTCAGCACAAACATTGCTTTTTTACAAGAAATATTTATGGAGGTATTGAATAATAGCCTTAAAAACAACGAGTTAAATTCAAAAATATCCATAACTATTTTAGCTGATTTTCTCATTAGCCAAATGTACGGCTTGCGAATGATTGGCAAAGCCCAGCCCAATTTGAAACTGCTTAATGGTATTAAAAATGAGGCTTTGAGCAGGCTTTAGTTTTTTCGAATGTATTTCATTTAATTTTGAGCATATAAAGTCATCAAAATGAATATATTATTTACATTATCTTTTGGGGGTTTTCAAAAGTTACACTTCCAGCTATATCAGCCGACGATATTTTAGGGCTTTGGATTGCCAAGCTAACAAATTTGCCTCATTCCCCTTTTATTAACTCAATATAAAATTTTACAACATTTTTAAAGTCTTGTACGCTTATTCGCTCGTTGGTGCCGTGAGGTCGTTTCAGGTCTTCTTCCGTCATACGTACAGGCATGAAGCGATAGGCATTTTTGGTTACATTTCTAAAATATCTAGCATCGGTTGCACCTAAAACTAAATATGGGGCAACAATTACTTCCGGGAAACACTTTTTTATTGTTTTATGAATCAACCGAAAACCCATTGATGCGGTGTCAGAAATTGGCGAAGGTTCGATATCGGTTAGCTCATTTGATTCAACTGTAACTCGCTCATTATCAATTGCTTTTATTACATAATCAACTATGCCTTTCACAGAATCGCCTGGTAGTATTCTGAAATTTATTTTGGCAATTGCCTCCACTGGCAGCACATTATCTTTCACACCAGCATTAATAATTGTTGGGGCAATTGAAGTGCGAACCATGGCATTTCCAGCATTTGTTTTTTCCAATAAACTAATAATTAGGGGCTTCATAATTGCTCTATTGGACATCGCCATTTTGTTAACAAATGGCATTTCGGGAGCCAAATAATCTTGCAAATAACCTGCCGCACCTTCCAATCGGGCTGGGAATGGGTGTTTTTGCAACTTATCAATTGCCTCGGCCAACATGCCAATACTTGTTTGTGGTGGCGGCATTGAGGAGTGTCCGCCATCGCCCAAAACCGTCAACTGAAGTGTTGCATAGCCTTTTTCGGCCACGCCAATTAATGCAACAGGTTTTGTGATCCCACTCACTCCATTTGTCATTATGCTTCCGCCTTCGTCCATTACATATTCAAACTCAATTTTTCGTTTTTCGAACATTTCCGAAACTAATTTGGCACCGTATCGTCCCGTAACTTCTTCATCGTGGCCAAATGAAAAATAGTGCGTTCTTTCTGGCTGATAATTTTGGCTTAAAAGATGTTCAACAGCCTCCAAAGCTCCCATTACGGTCACTTTATCATCTAAAGTACCTCTTCCATATACAAATCCCTCAGCAATTTCGCCAGCAAAAGGCATATGTTTCCACATTTTTTCAGTGCCTTGAATTACAGGAACAACGTCATAATGGCCCATCAAAAGCACTGGTTTTAGGCTTGTATTTTTTCCTTTCCATTCAAAAACTAAAGTATAAATATTTACTTTTTCCAAACTTAATTTTGAGTGAACAAGCGGGTAAGTTTTCTCCAAAAAAAGCAAAAACTTATCAAATTGTGTGCTGTCCATCAAAGTTGGGTCTGAAAATGAAACCGTTCTTAGTTTTATAGCATCCGACAAATGTTTCAAAGCAGAATCCGAAATCTCAATATTTTTGGCTGGAATTACCTCTAACATTTGCTTTGAACTGATTCGAAATGTGTTGAAAAGTAAATAGGCTATTAAGGCTAGAAATGCAAAAAAGATTAGTTTTAGGGTTGATTTCATTGGGAAGAGTTATGAAGTTTTGTTAGTTGAATTTTTTATACAAAAGGCATTTTTACTACTTTAGCTCTCAATTGATTATTGCGAACTTGGATTAAAATTTCGGTTCCTGTTTTTGCATAACTACTTTTTACATAACCCATACCAATTCCTTTGTTGAGGCATGGCGACTGTGTGCCAGAGGTTACTTCTCCAATATTATTGCCTTCAATATCTAATATTTGATAATGCTGGCGAGGGATGCCACGGTCAATCAACTCAAAGCCAACCAATTTTTTTGAAGGACCTTCTTGTTTGATTTTCAGGTGTTTATCTGATTGTGTAAAAGTTTTACTGAATTTAGTTATCCAACCTAAACCGGCCTCAATTGGTGAAGTAGTGTCGTCAATATCGTTGCCATATAAGCAATAACCCATTTCTGTACGGAGTGTATCCCTCGCACCTAAGCCAACAGGAATTATGTTAAATTCGGCACCTGCAGTAAATATGGCATCCCACATTTTGCGTGCATCATTGTTCCAAACATAAATTTCAAAACCTCCAGCTCCTGTATAACCTGTTGTGGATATAATTACATCATCAATATCAGCTACTTTCCCTGCCAAAAACTCATAATTGTCCATTTCGGCCAATTTCAGATAGGTTAATTTTTCCATAACTGCCAGTGCCTTAGGGCCTTGTATAGCAAATAGACAAAGGTTGGTACTCATATCTTCAAGTTCTACTCCTTCAGTATTTTGGCTTACAATCCAATTCCAATCTTTATCAATATTGGAAGCATTTACGACTAAATAATATTCATTTTCATCCCAACGATACACCAAAAGGTCGTCAATTATACCGCCTTCATTGTTAGTCATACAAGTATATTGTACTTTGCCATCAATCAAAGTAGCAGCATCGTTGGTACAAAGTTTTTGAATTAAATCCAACGCTTTTGGCCCTTTCAATGAGAATTCACCCATATGGCTTACATCAAACACACCCACAGCATTACGAACAGCCATGTGTTCTTGTATAAGATTAGTGTAAAGTATTGGCATATTATACCCCGCAAAAGGCAATATTTTTGCCCCTAATTGAACATGAAGATCATGTAATTGGATGTTTTTAATTGAATCCATCTTATTGAAAATAGAATAAAAATGTGTAGGAAAATAATAATAATTCAGCTGCTTGGCACAAAACTAGGAAGCGAAAACATAAAAACCTAATTGTACTATAACTTGATAAATTTTTTCAAATAAAACTTTTTATCTATTTCAATTCGCACAAAATATTGCCCAGGCTGGAGGTAGTTCACAGAAATTATGGGCTGTTCGGAATAAGTGGCATTTAAAGTGCTTTCGGTTATTTTTTGGCCTAAAGCATTTATTATCTGGTATTTAACTAATTTATTGCCAATATTTTTTATAGAAAAACTATCAAATACTGGGTTTGGAAAAAGTGTTAAATTATCGCCAATATTAACAGTTTCATCAGCCAAAATAACCACATATATTTCAGCACTTTGAACATCGCAACCATCAACTACAGCTTTTATAGCGTAAGAGCCTGTTTCAAAAGCGGTTAATTCTTGTTTGTTTGCGCCTAAAATTGGGTTTCTAGAAAGTAACCATTGGTAGCTTTCAGCAGGGCTCGAGTTAAGTACATAGCCCGTGGTAGTAATAATTGGTGTCGCTGGTGTTTTAATATTGACTGTTATCGTATTTGAAGAATTCGGACATATTCCATTATTGCTAATCTGCACATAATATTTACCTTTTTTACTAATTTGGATTTTATTTTTATTGGCTTCTGAAATAAGTGTTGAGTCCTTAAACCATTGATATTGAATGTCTTTACTATCGGTGGTTGCCAAAGTTACGGTCTGATTTGGGCATAAAGTTGTTGCAGCACTTGCAGTTATTATGCTAGCCAATCCGTTGGCTGTGGTAAGATTGGCCAACACTCTTTTTGGGCTTTGGCAGCCTAACGACTTTACTTTCAGATTATAAAAATAGTACCAAGCTTCTTTTAAGGTGCTTCCATTAAAGGCTGAACCTGTTATCGTTACAGCATTTTGCAACGAAAAAGGGAAACCCGACACCCCTTGGTTGCTACGAAATATGCTAGCGTCGTCTTCATACTCAATTGAAATTTGGTATTCCCCAGCTTCTGGTAACTCAAGGCCTAAATTATAAATAGCACCTGGATCATTGGGGTCATCGAGTTGCTGGCCATTACTTGCATTACCCAATTTTGAGTTTCGAGTGGCTGTCACATCCAAGGTAACAGAGGTGACGGGGAAAAGGTCTGAAACCCGCTCAACGGTAAAAATAATTTTGCCTGAATGCCCAATATATAGCCTAGCACTTTCAAGAATAATGGGAGCCTTTGTTGAAATAATTGGTTTAGGGCCAAAGTTGCCGGAATAGGTACCCCCTGCATACTCCTTTTTAGATTTTGGACCGATTTGTCCAGAAATATCATTATATGTGGCATAAAGGACTGCTGGCGTTTCTGCTTTTTTAATTGAAACATTGTTACCAACAGCTAGTAGATTGCCATTTGTTTCCGAATCATACCAAAAAGCAGTGCCTTTATTAGCCGAATACAAGGTAGTTAGTGCACTATTTTCACACTTTATTACTTTTGAGTCTTGTGCTAAAATATCGGCATTAACACTCCGAATTATTTCAAAAGTATTATTTGTTGAATTTTCATCACTTTTTATAATAGCATTAAATAAGAAAGTGTATTTTGCATCGGTCTTAAAACCAACTGATATTGGCAAAGTAATTATGCTATTTGAAAGGCCGGGAATTTGAGCTTTTAAACCAACTTTCTGAGAAGCTATGCCTACATTATTTTCAAAAATTTCTAAATAAATTTCACCTTCCTCTATTGGCTGAGTGCCTTTGTTTTCAAGTTGAATACTCACATTTTCAATTGTAGTATTTCTGCAAATATTTTCATTTGGAAAAACTAAATTGGTTACTGCTAAATCGACTTTTGGATTTATAATACTTACCAAAAAATCTATGCTTTCTCCTTTACTATTGGTTTGGCATCCCTTTGCCTCACTTGTTTCCGTAGTAACTAAACGAAGCCGAGTATTGTTGCCTGGTATGGCATTTTGAGGTACAACTATGTTATTTTTAAATGAGTTAATAGTTGAAAGAGATGGGGATTCAGCCATTTTTTCACCAATATCATCAAAATCACCATCAATATTCCAATCAATGAAAATTCCATAGGTTTTAGATTTTTGCTCGGCACAATTGGCAGTATTTACTTCAATATCAAATTTTTTGCCGGGTGAAACTTCTATTATTTGGTCCGTTTTATCAGTGTAAGTATTGCAACCTGCAGCTAGGGGATACAGAACGTTATTTATTACTACTTTCTCAAACCTACTTTCTTGCAATGTAGATTTTGCGGGCTGGCAATACGAATTACCTCCCATCCCACTTATAATTAGGGCATAATCCTGTACTCCTCTGGTTAGTAGCGTTTTATGGGATATTTTTATCGTATATTCTTTACCAGGAATAGGATTGGCTATTAGAACTTGCTCCACATTATCTCTAAAATTATCCCCTTTTGTGGCATTATTTGCAGGTTTATTCGGATCTAGAACCCAGGCTTGGAAGTTTGTTTTTCCATCAGAAATCACAATATCAAGGTCATTCACCAATTTTGGAATTCGGCTATTCAAATTAGTTGCTGTTACACTTGAAGGGCTGGCTTCGGGGTCGGTCCAACAAATAGTGGCCACAATTGGTCCTTTACCATTGGCAATTATTTTTTTTGCAAAGACCCCCTTATCGGCTAAAGTTAGCTCTTCTAAAGAGTTTGTTTTCTCTTTATTAATCAATATTTTACTTGCCTTTTCAATATTAAGTAGCCCCCATCCAAAGGTGTAATCAGGCCCAGGGCGACCAGCGTCATCTGCACTATGAAGGGCAAGGCCTTTTAGTGTTGATGAGCGCATCATTTTATTATTGTTGAGGCTAGCGAAAATTTCTTGTAGTAAAAAAACACTTCCTGCCACTTGAGGTGAAGACATAGATGTACCACTTAGAAAAGCGTATGCTTTTACTCCAAGATCGGAAGGGGAAAACAGATTGACCCCAGCACCTACAATATCGGGTTTTATACGGCCGTCGTCGGTAGGTCCCCAACTACTAAAACTTGAAATTTTTATGTCAGAAGCCAAATCAGCGCCATTTGGAATAATAGATACTGCCCCAACGGTAAGTATATTTTTGGCAACAGAATAGGTGGGGAGGTTATCAAAAGTGTTATTTCGACTTCTCACCACAAATGATGAGTCGGAGCCACTACCTAAGAAATATTTTTCGCTTGTTCTAGTTGTATCGGTGGCAGAACGCCCAGGGCCGTTTTCATTTCTCTTATTACCAGCCGACTTCACTATGAGATAGTTAGGTGCATTATAGGCGATCCGGTCCCAACTCTCACTTTGACTGTCATAAAAGCCAAATTTATAGTCTTCAAAAGCACTTATTTGGTTGTTGCCATACCATTCCCATTTCTGATTACCTTGACGGTTATCGTTATAAACCCAACCTACTACTTGCCCATAAGAGTGATTTGAAACCAGCAATTCTTTGGAGGCGTTGGACATTTCAGTGTCGTCATTAAGATAGTCCCACGACTTAAGTTGTGCGCCTGGCGCCATACCTTTGGCTATTGCATTAATGCCCTCAGCAACCATCGTGCCAGCTACGTGAGTCGAATGTGTAGACGTGGACGGTGAATTATCCATATTGATTACTCTATCTCCAAACTCAACGTGAGTGGTTAGCACCTTCCCCCCGTCCCAAACCCCAAGTCTGCCTAAGGTTGTTAACCCCTTTCCAATAAAATCGACTCCTAATGAGCCTCCTTTGTAAATAGAATTGGTATGTGTAGTTTGGCCTGCTTGAAGGTTGCTTTCTGAAATTGTAAATATTGGCTCGCCAATTTCATTTGTTCCTTTCAATTCCATAAAACGGTCATTGCCAAGCGAGCGGCGAACATCAATCTTAAGTTTTTGTGCAAGCGATTTTACAATTTCAGTATTAGCATTGTATTTCGACTGGAATAGTGCTGTATTTTCATCAATAAGGCCTATTCTGGCGTTATTATAAACAGACTTTTGAGCAAATGTTTGAAGCGATATTTGCAAAAATAGTATGAAAAAAAAGGGGACATTTCGTTGTCTCATAGCCTTATTACGATAATTCCTGGCTTTTTGTTGCAATAGATTGGTATTTTTAATGAGAAAAAGTTATCTATTAGAGAAACCTATTTCATTAAAACTCATTTTTACATGAATTAGTTATCTAGAAGATTTAAAAAAGTTACTATTTGAAAAAACTAAAGAGCTTCATTTGAATTACCCCCCAAAATGCTTCTTTAAATATGCCCGCCGACATTTTTGATGTTCCTTTTGTTCGATCTGTAAATATGATTGGAACCTCGACAATATTAAATCCAAGTCGCCAAGCAGTAAATTTCATTTCTATTTGAAATGCATAGCCAATAAATTTTATTTTTTCTAATTGTATAGCTTGAAGCAGTTTTGAAGTATAGCATTTAAAACCAGCAGTGGCGTCCATTATGGGCATTCTGGTAATGAAACGCACATACATACTTGCAAAATAAGACATTAGCACCCGGCTCATAGGCCAATTTACAACATTTACTCCCGTAATGTATCGTGAGCCGATGGCCAAATCAGCTCCGTTTTTACAAGCAAGGTGCAATTTAATCAGGTCATCAGGATTATGGGAAAAATCGGCATCCATTTCAAATATATAGTTGTACCCTTTTTGCAATGCATATTTGAAACCATGAATATAGGCTGTTCCAAGGCCTAGCTTTCCCTTTCTCTCTTCAATAAAAAGGCTATTTGGATACTCTGATTGCAATTCTTTAACAATGTACGCAGTGCCATCTGGTGAGCCATCGTCAACAATGAGTACATGAAAAGGAGTAATGAGGCTAAAAACTTTTCTAATTATAGCTTCAATATTTTCTTTTTCGTTGTAGGTTGGTATTATTACAATGCAATCTGTCATTAGAATTAAAGCTAGTGTGGTCTACAGAAACCAAAAATTTGTTTAATTTTAAATTTAACTTATATTCTTTAGTTTGTAATTACAGGAAATATAAATTAGGAAATTTTAAGAATTATTTTTTTGAATGTTCTTTCAGATAATGATTTCTAAGTACCTCTTCCCCAAAGTCATTGGTAAGGTCACGTATTACTGTGTGAAGGTGATTGGCTTGATTTTGTACATTATCGTATTCTATTAATAAAACGTCATTTTGAATACGATAATAGTGGCCTTTTCCACCATAAACCTTATCGCCCGACCAAGCGAATTTGATTTTATCAATGCCTGCCATTTCAATTTTTCGCATAAAATCATCTGCAAAACCGAAAGGATAATTGGCTACATAAGAGGCGATTAGTTTCATTAAAAGTTTTTGTTGGTCTGAATTTAATTCTGAAAAAGCAATGCCTTCGTCTTTCAAAAGGCCAACTTTTCGAGAATTTTCGGTAAGCATATCAATGGGTGCAGTAGTAGAATAAATTGCTTTAGCAGATTGATCAGCATCAAACGAATTGAGCAGTTCAAAAGCCAAATTGGCCTCATCTTTCTGAATTTGATAGCCTTTATGTTCGCCAGAGGGCACAATTCCTGGATTTGTACCCATGAAAAGTGGCGTACCAGAGGCTATTTTTTTGCCGTCTGAGGTAAAATTTAAAGAAATATGATGGCCTTCAATTCGCCAACCCCATATTGAGTTTGTAGAAGGCTTGCCAAATATTGAAAAATAATATTTCAAAGGATCTCTCCTCTCATTTTCAATTGGGCTTCCTTCCAATGCCTTCAATATAATTTCTAGCTGCATAATAGCTATAGCCTTTTGAGCACCTTGTTCACTCAATGTAGCTTTTAGCAGGTTCATAGCTAAGGTTCGCTGTGCCTCTGACATTTCTTTAAGCATAAGGCCACAGCGGCTTATTGGAATATAATACCAAGTTTTTCGTTCATCTGTATCAATAGGAATCATTATTTTTGACTTTTGATCTTTATCCAAACTTTTCAATAAAGTATTGGCAGAGGCATAGGCTGGTATTTGAGAGTTAGTTTGGCCAAACAATTGAATAGCCGAAAGTAAAAGAAGAAGTAGTGTTTTCATTAAAAATAGGGTTTGGGTATATTTAAAATCTGACTCTAAATCAATTTTAAGAGGTAATTTATTCTAAAGTTATTTTTAGAAAACATTCAATTAACCAAAAAATTGGAATGTAAATTTAAAAAATAAAGGCTTGAAAAACTATCTGTTTTATACGGTTAATAAAAAATAATTAATTCAAGACCTCTTTCAAAACTATGTGTGACTTTATTTCTCCAAAGCCTTCAATATGTATTTTATAAAAACTTAATATAATGTCCAATAAATCAGCACGTTGAGTTTTGTTTATTTTGAGAATATCACCATAATTTAACTTTAATAATTGGTTAAATAACGAAATAAGCTCTGCATTGAAAGGCCTTATATTTAAAGCTTGAAATTCTATTAAAACCTGATCGGAGGTTTCAGGTGAAAAGCCTAAAAAGGAGCAAAGTTTTACTAAAAAAATTAGGTGAAAATTTTGATATTCGGCTTGCGGCTCGTCCAAAAAAGAGAAAGATTGAATAAGAAAATCAAATAAAGGAGGGTTTGATTCTTCCTCTTTTAAACATTTTTTTAAAACCTCCGCCAAAAATAATGCTATGCTCGACTTTAGTATTTCATAGGGTAAGGTTTGAAATGGCTGGTTACATTTTACTTCAGAAATACGTTTTAACCCTTTCGATTCTCGCTCAAAAACCACCAAGTCAAGAAGGGTGAGGGGTTGAAAAAGGGCAATTTTATTTTTTGATTTACTCGACCTAATTCCGTTTTCAATGTAGGAGCGTATGCCAAACTGTTCTGTATAAATATTAACAATGATAGACGTTTCCCGCAACCTAATATAGTTTATAACAATTCCACGGGTTTTTTCTAACATTATTCAGTTATTATCAAACTTATTATGTGCCAATCTGTAAAATATTGACATTTACTTTGCACGAAATTCTTAGATGAGAACAAAGGTTTTTGAGCCATTGTATTCATTTAAAAATTAAAACTAATTAATCAAACGACTTTTCCAATTTAAAGCTAAAAGTAGTTCCTTTGTCGACCTTGCTCGAAACGGAAATTTTACTTTTATGGCCAGCTAATATATGTTTTACAATTGCAAGGCCTAGTCCTGTACCCCCCATGTCTTTTGATCGACTTTTTTCGACCCTATAAAACCGCTCAAATATTCGATTTAGGTGCTCTTCGGGTATGCCTGGGCCATTATCTTTTATAAAAATTTTCCAGTGCTTATGGTCTGGTTCAAAAAGTATTTGCACTTTTCCCCATTCATTTCCATATTTTATCCCATTTTCAATAAGATTGGTCATCACTTGGTTCATTCTAAAAGCATCGACATATACAAAAATAGGTTCTGCATCTTTTGGAAAAATAGTGATAGAAATATTTTTATTAATTGCCTTTTTTTCAAGCTGCTCTACTACCTCAACTACCAATTTATAGAGATCTACCTTAGTCCTATTCATCCTAATTTCACCACTTTCCATTTGTGATAGCGCCACCAAATCTCTTACTAATTCATCCAAGCCATCTAAACTTTTGGCGGCTTTTTCAAGAAATTTATCACGAACATTTACATCGTTTACCGCACCATCAATCAAGGTATGTACAAAACCTTGAGCTGCAAAAATTGGCGTCTTTAGTTCATGGGAAACATCAGCCAAAAATTCCCTTCTAAACCTTTCCGACTTCTTTAAATCGGTAATTTGTCGCTCTTTTTTTGATGCATAAACGTTCAATTCTTCATTAATTTTTTTGAGGGGGTCAGCAATTTTATCAATTTTCTTTTTTGAAATAGACAAGCCTTTCATTTTAAGATCTTGTAGGGTTGAATAGATTTTATTGACTTCCTCGAAAATAAAATAGTCTAAAACCATGAAGGTAAGAAGTCCTGTGGTGAAAAAAGAGGCCATAAAGCCTACGAAAACTACTAGAATTGATTGTTCGGTAAACCAAATGAAAAGACTTGTAATAGAACTTACTAGCAATGCAAGAAAAACTGCAATAAGACGTGGATTAAGCATTTGAATAGATTTTCAAATGTAAAAATACTAATGAATTGGATATAAGTGGCACAGAAAATTAATCAAAAAAAGAAATGCCATAATTAGTAAAAATAGATGCTTACTTTTTTACTATGTAATGTGTAATTAGCGATTTTAATATTTAATCTAGAGAAAATAAATAACCAATTCCCTTCAAAGTTTTGATATAGCTATCGCCTATTTTTTCTCGAAGCTTCCGTATGTGTACGTCAACTGTGCGCTCAACTACATATACATCAGCACCCCAAATTTTGTGAAGTATTTCGTCACGGCTGAACACTTTATCAGGATTTTGGACTAGAAAAAACAGTAATTCAAATTCTTTTTTAGGGAAAGTTAGAGAAGCCCCGTTCAATAAAACAGAATGATTTTTACGATTAATTACTAACCCTCCAGCCACTAATTTATCTTCATTATCAGGTGTAGCATTTTGCATATCTCTCCGCAAAAGTGCTTTTATTCGACTAATTAACGCTCTAGGCTTTATTGGTTTTACTATATAGTCATCGGCTCCAACTTCAAAGGCCGCTACCTCAGAATACTCTTCAGATCGGGCCGTTAGAAATAATATATAGGTATTTTTGAATTCGGGAATTTTGCGAAGTCGTGAAGCTGTTTCAATACCATCAAGCTTTGGCATCATTACATCCAAAAGCACTAGGTCAGGATTAAAGGTAACAGCTATTTCAAGTGCTTTTAAGCCGTCGTTAGCTGAAGCAAGCTCAAAACCTTCTTTTTGAAGATTATACTCTAATAGTTCAACGATATCGGGGTCATCATCAACAATTAGTATTTTGGGCATTTTAGCCATTTTTTTCTTCTATTTTTCTGCAAAGGTATTTAAGTAAATATTACCAAATTGTTAAGTTTTCGTTTTAGTAGGGCTCTTTTTTTATTAAATCTACGCATTAAGGTAAAACAAAATTTCGGAATCACTTATTAAATTTTATAATAAATACTCCTTTTTGTTCATTTGTGATAAGTATTTCATTCTCAGAAATATAAGCGAGTGCTTCTGACTGTTTTAGAGAGGCTTTTATACAAAATTGTGGTTTTGAAAATGAAATTTGATTATTTTCAATACCAAATAAAAATATTTTGCCATAACCTAAAAGCGCAAATTGATTTCCGCTGGGACTTATATCAGCAGCAGTAATATTTGTTTTTAAAAAAATACTTGAAATTGGCTCAACTTTATAATCGCCTGCAAGTGATGGCATTTTATACATTTTTACCAATTTATCTCCACGATTTTTACTAAAAAGAAAAAGGCTGTCGTTGGCCCAGAAAAATGCCTCACAGTCAAAATTCATATCCTTTTTTTGAGGGGGAAATTCCATTTGGTCAGAAAACCTAAAGGTAATTTTCTCGACTTTTTCTGGGTAATTGGGTTGAAATTTATAAATAGTTAAATCCTTCCTTTGATTAGTATTATTGCCAAAGTCACCTATGTAAATATTCCCTTTTGAGTCTTGAGCCAAATCTTCCCAGTCGATATTGGTGGTATTGGGTACTTTTAAGGTGTTCAATAAATTACCAACCGAGTCTATTTCATATAATTCGGCTTCCCCTCCACCATCGTTATGAGTCCAAAACGTGTTTTTATTAAAGCTTTTAGCCAAGCCTGAGCTTTCAGTGATTGTGTTGGGCAAGCTGCCAACTTTATTAATATTAAATAGTTTTTTACCCTTCGCAAAACCCAATTTATTTGTTTCTGGCACACAAGTAGCCATTTTAATTTTTGCAAAAAAAAGCCAAAACAATATTTTATGCATATTTTTGTTCCGAAAATTTTAAAGATAGGTCATTTAAGATATTAACAAAGCTTTTAATTATGGATGTAAAAATAGCTATTTATGGACTATAATTTCCCTTCTTCCGCCCGATTTGCTTTTGGGCTAATAAGTCTTATTGGATTTGTATTTATAATGAATACTTTGCAAGGCATACTTATTCCATTGTCATTTGGGGGTATTTTAGCTATGCTTTTATACCCAATTTGTCATCGATTGGAAGCTATAAAATTGCCCAGAATTGTTGCAATATTTATTTGTTTGATATTAGTTATCGGTTTAATTTGGGGTTTATTGCTATTGGTTATCAACCAGTTATCCGTTTTTTCAGAAGAACTTCCTGCCTACTCGTCGAAAGTTACCGACTTGCTAAGCAAGCTTCAAATATTTGTTGAACAAAAGCTAAACATTCGTAGAGGAAAGCAAGGTGCTGAGTTGCAAAAATATGGATTGGAGGCGCTTAAAAATAGTGGGGTTTATATTTCTAACTTCCTTTCTGGTACCTCTAATTTGCTCGCCAATGCAAGTTTAGTGCCTATTTATGTCTTTTTTTTCCTTTATTATCGAGATTTTTTGCGCACATTTTTACAAAAACTATTTAAAACAACTAAAGTTTCAAAGGTAAATCTAGTGATTAGCAAAATATATGAAGTGGTACAAAATTATCTCCTAGGCTTATTTTTTGTGATATTAATAGTCGCCATTTTGAACTCGGTAGGTCTTTTGATTTTGAAAATTGATTATGCAATATTTTTAGGAACGTTTGCTGCTTTTCTTTTATTAATTCCATACATCGGTATTACAATTGGATCGCTTTTGCCAATTACTATTGCTTTACTTACAAAAGACTCCCCTTTATATGCGGTGGCTGTTTTGGGCTTATTTTTGGCTGTACAGGCTTTGGAATCCAACTTTATAACACCCTATGTGGTAGGTTCAAAAGTAAGCATAAACTCATTTGTAGCCATCATTGCTTTGCTTTTAGGAGGCCAACTTTGGGGTATGGCAGGCTTGGTGTTAGCCCTTCCATTTACAGCAATTACTAAGGTGATTTTTGACAATGTCGAAGGCCTTCAACCCTATGGTTTTTTATTGGGTGAAGCTGAAGTGAAAAAGAAAAAGACGTTTTTGTAGCCAACACTCTATCTCATTTTGAAACAAAACCATCCACGTAAAGCCCTCATATTTGATATGGATGGCACCATGATCGACAATATGCTGGTGCACCACAGAGCATGGCAAATACAAATGCAAATAGAGGGCTATTCCTATGCTTTAACAGAAATAATTGAACATTTTCATGGGAAAAATCTGGAAATATTAGAGCGCCTTTTTGGAGAAAAATATACAGAAGTTGAAAGGCTACGAATTTCAAACGACAAAGAAAAACTTTATCGGGAAATATATAGGCCAGAACAAAAATTGATTAATGGGTTGCAGGAAATATTGGCTATTGCTTACGAAAACGAAATTCCGATGGGTATAGGTACGGCCGCTCAATATGCCAATGTTAACATGGTTTTGGACAGCCTAAATATTCGCAATTATTTTGATGCAATAGTAGCGGATATTGATGTTGAAAAAGGGAAACCCGACCCTGAAGTGTTCCATAAAGTGGCTGCAAAATTAGGGGTTAGTTATGAACATTGCCTTGTATTTGAAGACTCTCCTATTGGCGCAAAAACTGCTCAAAATGCTGGTATGAAGGCTATTATGATTACTTCGACTCATAAATCGCATGAGTTTGCAGGAAATAGTTCAATCATAAAATGTATAAATGATTATACTGAAATTGATATTTTGAGAGAAATAGCCTATATTTAGTTTAAAATTCTAAATGCTTTATAAAATGAAAATCCTTGCCTTATTTTTACCAATGTCCATCTTAATTTTAACATCTTGCAGTAAAAGAAAAAACTCTGACGAAAATTCTATGAAAAATATTGAAATGAAACAATTCGGCAAGCTTAACGATTCTACCTCGGCAATGTTATATACATTCAAAAATGAGGCAGGAATGGAAGTAGCAATTACCAATTTTGGCGGCCATATTTTGAGCATAAAAGTACCAGATAAGAATGGGAACTTTACTGACATAACCCATAGTTGCGACACATTGGCACAGTACGTAAAAGGTAACTTTTTTGGATGTATTACGGGCCGTTTTGCCAATAGAATAGCCAATGGTGAGTTCAAATTAGATGGTAAAAAATATTCTATATTCAAAAATAATGGGCCCAATACATTGCATGGTGGCAAAGTTGGATTTGATAAAAAATTATGGGCTGCAACCATAGTAGATGGTAATGAGCCGGCTCTAAAACTGAGCTATACTTCTCCTGATATGGAGGAGGGTTATCCGGGTAAATTGGACGTAATTGTGAGCTATACTTTGCAAAAGGACAATGCCTTGCGTATTGATTATGAAGCAATTACAGATAAAACAACAGTTGTGAATTTGACCAATCATGCCTATTTCAATTTGGCAGGCTATGATGGTAAAAACAATATTTTAGACCATGAACTTACTCTTTTAGCAGATAAAATTACACCCGTCGACAATACACTCATACCCACAGGTGAGCTATTACCAGTATCCGGTACGGCTTTCGACTTTCTAAAATCAACAAAAATTGGCAAAAATATCGACGACACTACAAATGCTCAAATAAAAATAGCAGGAGGCTTTGACCATAATTATGTATTTACAGATAATTCAAAAAAATTAAAATTAGGAGCTACTGTTTTTGAGCCTTTGAGTGGTAGGGTTATGGAAATGTTTACCACAGAACCTGCCGTGCAACTTTATACTGCCAATAATTTGAGTGGTAAAACAAAGGGAAAAGGAGGTGTTTTATATGCTAAAAGATCAGGTTTTTGCCTTGAAACACAACATTATCCCGATTCACCAAATAAGCCGGCCTTTCCAAGCACGGTTTTAAGGCCGGGTGAAAAGTTCTCATCCACAACGGTTTACAAATTTTCTGTTAGGGATTAATTCTGGTAAAAAAGTGTCTCGTGAAGACCAAAATTAGTAGTTAATTTAAGGATTTTATTTTTTATTTACTTCAAAATCATTGTCAAATTAGTTTAATCCATGTTCTATTTTCTTAACTCAATCATTATAGTGTCTCTAAAGACCACTTACTCAAAATAATTTTTTACCTTTTACATTAATTTAAAATAATATGGCAACACCAGACGAAAATTTCGCAAAATTAGAGTTGAATCTTCCACCAGCACCTACGCCTATGGGTGTTTATAAGCCTTTTTTAAAAGTTGGAAAGCTAGTTTATGTATCAGGGCACGGCCCCGTTTTGGAAAACAAAACCTTAATAAAAGGGCGTGTAGGCCACGATATGGTCCAAGAGGTTGCAAAATTAGCCGCTCGGCAAGTTGGCCTTACCATATTGGCCACTTTAAAAGCTAATTTAGGCTCATTCAATAAAATAAAAAGAGTAATAAAGGTACTGGGTATGGTCAATTGTATCGAAAGCTTTCAGGAGCACCCTTTTGTAATAAACGGTTGCAGTGAGCTTTTCAGAGCCGTTTGGGGTGAAGACAACGGCGTTGGCGTACGAAGTGCCGTTGGTATGGGAAGCCTCCCAGGCAATATTCCTGTTGAGATTGAGGCGATATTTGAGTTGAAATAGCTTTACCTTTTTTTAAATGAAACTAAATTACAACTTCCATAATATCAGTGACTTAGATTCGCCTTCTTTGGTGGTTTTTCCAGAAATTGTAAAAGACAATATTAAAAAAGCAGTAGAAATGATAGGTGACGTAAGTCGTCTGAGGCCACATATAAAAACACATAAAACACTTGAAGTTATAAAGCTTTGTCAGGCCGAAGGAATAGAAAAGTATAAATGCGCCACTATAGCTGAAGCAGAACTATTGGGAATTTGTGAAGTAAAAGATGCCCTTTTGGCCTATCAACCTATTGGTCCAAAGGCAATTCGGTTTGGCAAACTAATTGAAAAATATCCTAAAACTCAATTTTCATGTTTGATAGACAATCTAGATGTGGCCTATGCAATTGCTGAATTAGGCCAAAAAACCAAACAAATATTCTCGGTATATATTGATTTGAACATTGGTCAAAATAGAACTGGCATTGAGCCAAATCTTGCTATAGATCTAATTGAAAAATTAGTAAACATCCCAAATATTATACTCTTAGGCATTCATGCTTACGATGGTCAAATTCATAATGAAAATTTTGAAAAAAGGCAAAATGAGGCAGATAAGGTATACTTGATAGCGGAAAATATAAGGCAAGAAGCGGAAAAAGTAGCTGGCAGCAAAATAAATTTGATTATGAGTGGTTCACCAACCTACTCTATTCATGCCAAACGAAAAAACATTGACTGCAGCCCAGGCACTTTTGTATTTTGGGATAAGGGATACACCGACATTTGTGCAGAGCAAGCTTTTTTACCTGCTGTTTTGCTAGTCACTAGAATAATCTCATTGCCTACTGCCAATTATATTTGTATCGATTTAGGGTATAAATCTGTTGCAGCTGAAAATGAGTTGACCAGGAGAGTTTACTTTCAGAATGCCCCAGATTTAAAATTTATAAGTCAGTCAGAAGAACATTTAGTTTTAGGTTCAAATGAAGGCCATACTTATAAAATTGGAGATATTTTATATGGAACACCTATTCATATTTGCCCAACAGTAGCCTTACATGAAAAACTTTATGTTGTTGAAAATGAGCAATTAACAGGCGAGACTTGGAAGGTTTTAGCGAGAAATAGAACTATTGAAATTTAAACTATTTGTGATATCGGTGGCTGAGCGTAGTCGAAGCCACAAAAAAACTGTAACATTTAGTTAATTTCCCAGTTGATTTTTTTCCAAATAATCACGAAAGGCTTTTTTGTAGGAATCGCTTATTGGAATATAGTTTTTACCAATGAGTATCTTTTCTTTGTCAACTGTATCTATAGCATCAAAAGCAATAATGTAAGAATTGTGAACTCTTATAAATTGATTATGAGGCAGTTGTGCTTCTAAAGATTTTAATGTTTGTAAAGAAACTATCTTTTTCTCTGTGGTGTAAATACTTACATAATCTTTTAAACCTTCAATATATTTTATTTCATTGAGCCGCACTTTTATCATTTTTGTGCCGTCTTTTATAAAAATGAACTCATTGCTGGGGTTATTTGCACTCGCTGTTTGGTCCACATCTTTTTTAACATCTGTTATGGTAAGCCTTGCCGTTGCTTTTTCCACTGATTTCAAAAACCTTTCAAAACTAATTGGCTTCAATAAATAGTCAAACACCTCAAGCTCATAACCTTCCAAGGCGTATTCCGAATAAGCAGTGGTGAGAATAATTAATGGCTTATTCTTTAATAATTTGAGTAAAGTTATGCCTGTAATTTCTGGCATTTGAATATCGGAAAATAGAATATCGACACTATGTTCCCGCAAATAATTAAGTGCTAAAAGAGGATCAGAAAAGGAATTAATTAATTGTAAATGAGGTACTTTACCTACATAAGTTTCCATTAGGCTTCGTGCCAAGGGCTCATCTTCAAGTATTATGCAAGTTAAAGTCATAGATTATGCCATTTAGTTTTTATAAAGTTAAAGATAAATTTACCAAATAACGGGTGTCTGTTTCTGTTACATTTAACTCGTATTTTTCAGGATAACTTAGCTCTAACCTCCTTTTTACATTTAAAAGCCCTATTCCCGACTTGGCTAAATCATCCTCAGTTTTTGGCGGTAGCTTATTGTTTTCAACAATATATTCGCAGTTATTGTCAGAAATATTTATTGAAATATTTACAAAAGCATTTTTTGAAGTATTACTAACACCATGTTTAAAGGCATTTTCTAGAAATGTAATAAAAATTAAGGGTACAATTTTCTTGTTTTCAACGTTTCCAGAAATCTTAAAGTCAATTGGCACCTTATTGTCAAGTCGCAATTTTTCTAGATCTATATAATTTTTCATGTATTCAATCTCTTTATTTACAGGCACTTTAACATGGTTGGAATCATATAACATATAGCGCATCATCTGTGAAAGTTTGTCTATTACCTCAGGCGTTTTTGGAGAGTTTACAGTTGCCAAGTAATATAGGTTGTTAAGTGTGTTAAACAAAAAATGAGGGTTTATTTGTGCTTTCAAAAAGCGCAATTCGGCCGTAAGTTTTTCATTTTCAATCTCTTTCTTTTTAGCTTCTAGTTCAAACCAATCTTCAACAAACTTAAGCATTCCTACAAAAACCGTAATAAATATAACTGTTATGCTATGGGTTACCGCAAATCGAGTACTATTCAGATAGTTAAGCTGCCTAGTTGAAGCCTCACTATAAATATATCTTTTTAGAAAAATATGTATTGTAATAATTAAAATAAAAGGTACAATAAACTCTAATAAATATTGACCTAATCGCTTGTGATTGAGCAACCTAGGTAATAAAATAAAATAATTAAAATAGCTGATTGCCGCTGTAAATAGCACTTGGAAAAGAGCATCTGTTGCCGATTTCAAATAATCGGGCTCTTCATTACGGCGCATGAAAGTGATTTGGTAAAAGAAAAAAGAAAGATAAAGGCACCAAAAAGAAAGGTGCATTACCAATATTCTGTTTTTTTGAAAATACGTTTGCATTATTTATGATTATTTTAATCGATATATAAAATCGGAAAAATTTTGGCCAAAGGTCAACATTATTTATTGACGATTAATACGTTCCATCTTTACTTGTTTACAAAATTTGCATTTAATATATTTTTTCGGATGAATATTCTATACATTCCTATTTAAAATCTACCGATTTGGAAATTTATGTAATTTGTAAAATCGTCGATAATACTATCTGAACAGTATAATAAGGAATTAAATATAAAATTTTATCATTTTAATTTGCATCATCAAACCTAAGGGATAGTTTTGGCAATCATACGGGGGAGCATTCCTCCTAATACTAAAAAACATGAAAAAATTAAAACTTCAAACCAAATTAAGTTTACTGCTTTTATTATTATTAGTCAATTTTGGATTAATAGCTCAGTTTCCAGGTGGTGGCGGTGGTGGCTGGGGTGGGCCTGGGGGCGGCAACCGAAATAGTGGTAGTGAAAACGGACGGCAAACAAAATCCGCTAATGCCAACACCGCAAAAGCAGATGTAAATTTAGCAGGTGATGCACCAAAAGGCAACTCTAAAGTAATTGGCTATATTGTAGATGAAACAGTGTCAAAAGCTGTTGAGTATGCTAGTGTTGCTATCTATAATAGTGTAACTAAAAAGCCCGTTGATGGCACCATGGCTGATGATAAGGGTAAGTTTTCGATGACTAAAATTGCACCTGGTAAATATTATTTGATGATTTCTTTCATTGGTTTTGAAAATAAAACCATAGAAGATATAGTCATTGAAAAAGGTAAGGATGTTGATTTAGGAGTTATAAAAATGAAAGAAAGTGTGCGTCAATTAGATGAAGTAACTGTATCAGCTGAAAGGTCACTTATTGAAGAAAAAGTAGACCGCTTAGTTTATAACGCTGAAAAAGACTTGACCGCAAGAGGTGGCGACGCTTCTGATGTGCTTCGAAAAGTCCCTATGCTTTCAGTTGATTTTGATGGAAATGTAACCCTTCGTGGCACCTCAAACATTAGGGTTTTAATTAATAATAAACCATCAACCATAGTGGCTTCGTCAATTGCCGATGCTTTGAAAATGATTCCTGCCGATTTGATAAAAACAGTGGAAGTAATCACCTCACCATCTGCTAAATATGATGCAGAAGGCACTGGAGGTATTATTAATATTATCACCAAAAAATCAAACCTTCAGGGCGTTAACTTAAATTTGGATGCTGGTGTTGGCTTGAGAGGTTCTAATTTGGGCTTTAATGGCAACATTCGTAAGAAAAAGTTAGGTATTACCTTAGGAGGTTATGGCAGAGGGTTTTACAACGGTTCAACAAGTGAAATGGAACAAACAACAACTAGAAACGGAGCGGAATCCATCACAAAACAAAACTCTGATGCTTTTGATTTGGGAATGTTTGGTCGCTATAATGTTGGTTTTGACTATGATATTACTAAAAATCAATCTTTTACTGGCTCTCTTGCTTTTGGCACTCGTGCATTCAAGCGTACTCAAGATTTGCAATCTGATATTTTTAATGGCTCAAGTTTAATCAACTCTACACTCAGAGATATTTCTTCAAAAAACGCTAGTAATTCTATCGATTTTAATATAGACTATATTCGCACCTTTAAGCCTGGTCAAGAGTGGTCTGTTTCGGCTCAAATGAGTCAAAATAAATTGGTTAACGATTTTGAATCTAATATAATGAATGGTTTTTCTGATATATTAAATCGTCAAAAAAACTTAAATGATAGCTATAACAAAGAAATCACATTACAAACCGATTATATGACGCCAATTAGCCAAAATCAACAATTTGAGATTGGTGTAAAAACGGTTAGTCGTCAAGTCGACTCAGATTTTCAATACCAAATAGCCGGCGCAAATGACCCGTTTGTTTTGGATACTAGAAACCCATCCGGTTTATTAAATTATACACAAAATGTGTCAGCAGGCTATATTTCTTATATGCTTACAACCAAAAACAAGTTTACATTTAAAGTTGGCACTCGATTTGAACAAACAACCATCGACGCCAATGACGAAAGTAGCGAAATAAAAATTTCACCTTACTCAAACATTGTACCTTCGGTAAATATTTCGAAAAAACTTAAAAAAGGTACTTTAAAATTGGCATATAATAATCGTATACAGCGACCTGGTTTACAACAGCTTAACCCAAATTTCAACTTGGTAAATCCTCAAAACATAACGGTAGGTAATCCAAATTTGAAACCTGAAATCTCTAATAATTTTGAGTTGAGTTTGAGTGGAGGTATAAAAAAATCTTATTTAACTGTAGCCCTTTTCAACCGTCAAACAAACAATTCTATTACTCGAATAAGCTCCCCATCCGATACTTTAATAGGTGCAATTGTTACTACTTTCCAAAATATTGGAAAAGAGCAAACTACAGGTGTAAACCTTAATGGAAACTTTTTCCTTACCCCAAAGTGGACTCTTAATGGTGGTGTTGATATTTATTATAATTATTTGGATGGTATACAAAGAGATGCCAATGGTGCAAACATAAAAGTTGACAATAGTGGTATCGTTTATGGTGGTCGTATCCAGTCGGCGCTTCAACTAAAAAATGGCTGGGGGCTTCAAGCCTTTGGCGGTTACCGTGGTAATAATGTACAGTTGCAGGGCACAAATAGAAATTCAGCCATGTATTCAATTGGTGTTAGAAAAGACTTTAACAATAAAAAAGGCAGCTTTGGCTTGGCAACCGAAAACTTCTTTGGTGGAATAAGACAGTGGTCAGTGCTTGAAACTCCATTATTGAAGCAAAAAAGTACCGATTACCGCTATAATCAAAACATAAAACTTACTTTTAGCTTTAAAATAGGTAATATGCGCTTGGTAGAAGAGAAAAAATCAAAAGTGAAAAATGATGATGTGAAATCAGGTGGAGAAAATTAATTAATAATTTATCTTTTTTTAGAATGTTATTAAAAGTTAACCCTATTTTAATTTATAATAAGAAATTTAATTAGAAATTTGAACCGAAAATAAAAAACGTATGTTTCAACATACAAATAATGTTAAATTTTTACACAATTAATTTTAAACAAAATGAAAAAAATCAGTCTATTGGCTATTGCCTTATTAGCATCAATGAGCACTTTTGCACAAACCTGGAAAATTGACAAAGCACATTCAAAGCTTAATTTTACCGTTACACATTTACTTATTTCTGAGGTAGATGGTACTATAAAAAGCTACGACGCCACTTTGACTTCATCTAAAGAAGATTTTTCAGATGCAGTATTTGAATTAACTGCTGACATGAAAACAGTGACTACTAATCAAGAAATGCGTGACGGTCATTTACAAAAAGGCGATATGTTTGACACTGAAAAGTTCCCAACTTTAACTTTCAAAAGCACGTCTATAACTACTGTTGGTCCTAAAAAATTCAAATTAGGTGGTGATTTAACCATAAAAGGAGTTACAAAACCTGTAGTTTTGGATTTAGCATTGGGTGGAACAGCTGTTGGCCGAGATGGCAAAAAAATCGCTGGTTTTAAAGTTTCTGGTGTTGTTAGCAGAGCACAATTTGGTGTTGGTGCTATGCCTACTGGTGTAGTTTCTGACGAAGTTGAGTTGAGAGCCTCTGGCGAGTTCAAAGCTCAATAATTTATTTCGAAAAATTTTTTTTTGAAGGTACTGCAAACAGATGCAGTACCTTTTTTTATTTCTCCGCTTTTAACAATTTATCTATCAACATGACATTTGAATGGTTTTCATGTAAATGACCTAATCGAGCAGCCAAATCTCTCAATGATTTTCTTGCAGTTTCTGTGTTAATTGCGCCAACTCTTTGAATCATATAATTTAAAAAATTATTCATTTTAGCCTTTACAGCCAAATTTAACGCTCTTTCTGTATCTATTTCAG
>JANMZR010000188.1:0-3343 GCA_031383555.1 Cytophagaceae bacterium
TTTAGCGCACAAAATCAGAAATTAAATATAGATTTAAAATGTTTCCCCAATCCCACAAAAGAAATATTGAATATTGAATTTAATTCTAGCGATGACTGTACGTCGGCAACTCTTGAAATCGTAAATATATATGGGCAAATAAATGAAGGCTTGGTTAGTAACTTATTAGGCCTTAAAGGTTTACCTGCTATATCAGAGCAGTTGGCTATTGAAAGAGATTTGAATTTGTTAGGTTATTTGGGGAATGATTCAAAAAATATCAGATTGCATTTTTCAACAATTTCTACTGCCAAATCGGTACAGTTAATCAGAGATGCAAAAAAAGCAGGGAAAAAAATTACCTGTGATATTGCAGCTCATCAATTAATATTCACAGATAAAGACCTGTTATCATTTGATTCAAACTTTAAAGTGATGCCACCATTTCGGTCACAATCTGATATTGACGAACTTTGGGCTGGCTTGGTAGACGGCACAATAGACGCCATAGTTTCAGATCATTGTCCTCAGGATGCAGAGTCTAAAAATTTGGAGTTTGATCTATCCGAATTTGGTAT
The DNA here is from genome assembly GCA_031383555.1 of Cytophagaceae bacterium. Classification (GTDB taxonomy): domain Bacteria; phylum Bacteroidota; class Bacteroidia; order Cytophagales; family Spirosomataceae; genus JANMZR01. Next base: position 558 of record JANMZR010000188.1, read on the forward strand.
TATCGGGCTTGAAACTTTATTTGGAATAATAAATAAAAATAATACCAAACTAAAATACACTCAATTAATTGATAAGATTTCATTTAATCCAAGGAATATTTTAGGCCTTCCAACTTTGGCTATCAACGAAGGAAAGACCGCACATCTTACTCTTTTTGATACCGCTTCTCAATGGGTTTTTGAAGAGAACGATATAAAGTCTAAATCTAAAAATACACCTTTTATAGGTAAAAATATGATGGGGAAAGTTTTTGGAGTAATAGCCAAAGGCAAACTAAGTTATGCTCAATAAGAAGGAAATAAAATATCCAATTATTTATGGGTTTGCAGCAAGTATTTGTTGTTTTATATTATTGGTTGCTTTGCAGAATGGCTTTAATATCAATCCTTTAGGTGGTAAAAAGGAAACTGGTTTTGTTTTTGTTATTTTGGCAATGATATTAGCAGTACAACAAGTTAGGAAAGCTGATAGAGGAGGAATAACCTTCAAAAAAGGATATGGTATTTGTTTTTTAACTACTTTAATTGCCAGTTTTTTAAGCGTAGTTTTGTTATATATTTTTTTGGAATTTATTTCAACCCAAACACTACCAAATTATGTAAACGTTACCACTGCCGAACTCATTAGAAACAAAGAGCAAATAATAAAAAATGGCATATCTGCAACAACTTATAACGATGCACTTTCAAATATAAAAATTACCAATTTGAAATCAATTTTAATGGATGATTTTATGAAGAAAATATTTTTAAGTATTATTCCATCCCTGATGATTTCATTGTATTTTCGTAGGCGATTTATTTCTTGATTTTTTAACCTAATCTAAATTTAATATGCAAACTACTACAACACAAACGGCACTAAAATGGGGTGCGATAATTGGTGTATTTTCAATAATACAAAGCGTTATTGGCTTTGTATTTAATCTTGATCCTACCCAAGGAGCTTATAAATGGATTGCATCTGTTTTAGGAATAGCTGTTGCAATAATTGGTATAGTTATGGCTATGCGCTCGTTTAAGGAGGATAACGAAGGTTTTATGTCTTATGGGCAAGGCCTTGGTATTGGTGCCATGATGGGCGGAATTTCTGGACTTATTGGTGGGATATTTAATTATTTTTATCAAACATTTATTGACCCAAGTTTTACAGAAAAAATTAAAGAAGCTCAGCTTGCGGCAATGGAAGAAAAAGGTATGTCCTCCGAACAAATTGATCAAGCTATGGGCATAATGAATATGTTTTCAAACCCTTCAATGACTATTGTATTTGCAATTTTGGGGAGTATTTTAGTTTATTTTTTAGTTTCATTGATTGTTTCGGCAGTTCAGAAAAACGAAAAACCTGTTTTTGATTAATGATATTTTCGATATTTAAAAAAGAGATATTTCAATACTTAAATACTGCTTCAGGGTATATTTCCATGGTAGTATTTTTTGTTGCCACTTGGCTATTTTGTTGGGTGTTTCCTTCTACAAATTTCTTTGAATATGGTTATGCCGAAATGGGCACTTTTTTTGAAATTGCACCCTATATTTTCCTTTTTTTAGTGCCTGCACTCACTATGCGGTTATTTTCAGAAGAGTTTAGGTTGGGCACTATTGAATTATTAGTTACAAAGCCAATTGGTGATTTTAATATAATAATTGGCAAATACTTATCGGCATGGTTTTTAGTTTTACTAGCTATACTGCTTACCTTTTGTTTTTTTACGAGCATGTATCAGTTAGCATATCCGATTGGAAATATTGATATTTCAGGTATAATGGGCTCATATTTAGGGCTTTGGTTATTAGGGGGTGTATTTTGTGCAATTGGAGTTTTCGCATCTTCAACTACTGATAATCAGATTATAGCCTTCATTTTGAGTTTTGTGCTATCATTTATTTTATATGATGGGATCAGTCGAATAGCTGAAATTGAGTCAATAGGGGCTAATTTCTCCTACTTTTTGCAAAACTTTAGCCTTAATTCACATTTTCAATCATTAGGTAGAGGGGTAATTGATTCTAGGGATTTAGTCTATTTTCTAAGCATTATTTTTTTCTTTCTGTATTTAACAAGAATCAGCTTAAGGCTTAGGAAGCTTTAAGAAAGATTACGCATTAAGTGGCTCAAATCAATTTTTGAGATTTTATAATATATTACTATTTTTCTATAATTACGCCTTCCGCTTCAAAGGTAATAGCGTATTCTGGTTTTGTTATTTTTGCTAATTCTTCCTCTGACTTTCCTGCATCTAATGCATAATGCTTTAAATGCTCAACCGAGGTTTCTTTTTTCATAGCAATGCCTTCAAAAGTAACTTTTTTCCCTGCTATATCTTTTGGCACGAAAAACGCATAATCCTTAAAGGTAACTCGCATAGTTTTGCCCTCAGTGGTGGTAATGTTCATCCAACAGCCGGCTGCTTGGCATACGTCATCAACTATTCCAGTGACACGAGTTTGAAGTTTTAATTTGTCATCCATTTTTGCTTCAATTTTACTTGCAGCTATTGCTTTATCATTAACTTCTAATTTTTTGCCATGAAATGTTTGTGCATTTAAAGTAAATGTTACAGAAAGTGTAAAAATAAAAAGGAGTAGCTTTTTCATAATTATTTTATTTATATTTTTAAATCTGTGAATTATTTATTTTTTCTTAAATAGTTGAATATCAATTATATTTTGAGTAAAAGAATACTCAAATGTATCATTTGAGGCTAAAAGTATTATTTTTTTTTCTTTTATCAAATTAATGTTTTCAATAAACCAGTCTTTTGTTTTTAAATCAAGATTTGTTG
>JANMZR010000195.1:0-3726 GCA_031383555.1 Cytophagaceae bacterium
CTGAAAGTAAATTTTTACTAATCAAATCAATTAGAATTTGACCCCCAGTTTGGGATTTCGAAAGTTCGATTACAGAATTTTTTCGATCCCAAAAAGCTATATCTTCATTTAATAAACGTTGCTTTAGATTTAAAATGCTTATGAGAATATTTTGTTTTTCTAGTTCATCTCCTTCGTTTAGCCAATTATGTAAATTTTGCCAATCGTTTGTGCTTCGAAAGGAAAGCCAATAAGAGGCCATTTCAGAGATTTTGATTTCTTTTGATGATTTTAAATTAAACATCGATTTTACTGCTTCTTTCGTATTGATAAAGCCAATTGCGGTAATAGCTTGTTTTCTTTTATTGAAATTTTCAGTTGGTTTCAGCGCAATTTTTTCTAAAGTTGGCACAGCATTTTTAGGATGTAAAGCAAACAAAAGGTCAAATTTTGATTGAAACCAGGCAGTATTTGTTTCATAAAAATCATCTTCATTTTGGAACAAGGCTAGTTTTAAAGCATTAGTATAAAACTTATCGCCAATTGGAATTTTATTTGCAAAAGAAACAAGCAAGTTTTTCTTAATTGAATAGTCATAAATTTGTAATGCTAAAATGGCCTCTCGCCTTACAAAAGCGGAATTGTCGTTAATTCTACTTTTTACAATTGGCAATAGTTCATCTTTATTAAGGCTTTTTCTTAAGGCTCTAAAAGCAACAATTCGTTCATTTTCATCTATTGAATTCAATTTATTTTTTACTAATTGCTTTCCTTTTTCTCCCATTTCAGCTAATAGCCAAATAGCTCTTGATTTGGTAAAAGGGTTGGCATCAGACGTTAATTTAATAACTGCTCCAATATTTTTTGAGGCTAACAGTTGTAAGTAAGCTTGATAACGGACATTAACTGCTGGGTTTTTGAAAGCTTCCATTTTATCAGCCAAAGTTTCATAGGTGATTTTTGGGCTTGACAATTTTTTGTTTTTCGGGCTAATCCTATAAATTCTGCCAAATGCATTTTTGTCTTTTATTTGGTGGCCACCCACTACGGCATCGTACCAATCTGCCACATACAAAGCCCCATCAGTGCCAGTAAGCATGTCCGATGGCCTAAACCATTTGGTTTTATCTTCCTGAAAATCTTTATTATTCCAATGATAGGCTGGGTCGTCGGTAGGGTTTGAACTTAAAAAAATACTTTTTCCACCACTTAAATTATAGCCAGAATTAGTCTTTTTGGGAAAATAGCTAAAAAGTACATTACGGCCAGCATCGGCACTTAGTACCATTCCTCTGTATTTTTGTCCCAATGCATCACCTTCAATCCTCAGCATGCCTGTTGGCGAGCCTGCTCCTGAGTTGTCGCCAGCAGGCATAAGGCCGGGGTCCTCTTGATGCCAATGCGCAGTAAACATATTTTGATCGGGCCGTTGGTCTGCACCCCAATATCGGGTGCCATCATTGCTGAAATAACCTAAATTACCCCCTTCCGCCAACCATGAAACTCTGCAAGTAACTACCTGATCGTCATTGTCATTTTGCCACATATCACCTTGCCCATCCACGTAAGTTTCATAAGAATTTCTGAAATTATGCCCTAATACTTTTAAGTCAGTGCCATCAGGTTTTATACTCATTTGAAGGCCGCCCACATAAACCTTTCCGTCGTCACTTAGCTGATTTCCTTTGTTTTTCAAGTTATATGGAGTGCCGCCTGTGTATAAACTTCCAGATCGAATTGTAAAACCAGCTTTATCAGTTACATTATGCGGCCCTGCATTACCAACATTGAAATAAAAACGACCATCTGGCCCTGCCACTATAGAATGTAATGAATGATCATGGTCAAAGCCACCAAACCCTTTGAGGAAAATCTCTTTTTTATCTGGTTTATCATCACCGTTTTCATCAGTATATTTTATGAGATAAGGGGCACATGAAACCATAATTTCATTACCTAACACAGCTATTCCTAACGGTGCCACTAAATCTTTATCCTGGACAAATACAGTTGTTTTATCCGCTTTCCCATCTTGATCTGTATCTGATAAAATTACTATTCTATCACCTTCATTACGGTGAAAAAAACGGGTAGAATCGTTATTGAAATTTCTGTAATTAACGCCTTCTGTTACCCAAATACGGCCTTTTGAGTCGGTATCCATGTTGGTTGGGTTGTAAAGCATAGGCGTTTCTGCCCAAAGTTCCACTTTAAGGTCGTCGGGTAAATACATTTTTAAAGGTTGACTGTCATCAAATTTATAAACACCCGAATTAAAGGGTATTAAACCTATACTTAAAAGAAATATTGTTAGTATTTTAAATCTTATCATTTTTTGTTAATCAAATATTTTTCAAAAATTTTAAATTCTTTTTATGACCTTCTACATAGTCGAAATTCGCTGGTAGTGACCATTCTATTTGTTTCCATTTTTTCTTGCTAAATCCCAATTCATCAATTGAATTGGCTACTTTTTGCCAATCAATATCGCCATTGCCAAGAAATTTTCCATTTTCTTTTAAATGTAATTCTTAAGTACATGACAAAAATTGGTACAAATTGATTTCCATTCGATTAAATCCTGTGTTTAAGAATTTAGAAAGGTAATCTAATCCATATTTAAACACAGTTACGGCTCTTCGCCCATGTGTTTTAACTTTAATTGCTTTAATCTGCTGGTCAATATAATCACCAATATTGTAACACCAAGTAAATGCAATCATTATCAGCAATAATAATCTTTCTAATCTTTTTTGGTCTGTTACATGGGTGTCTTCTATATTGAATCCACTACTTTTAAGTGCCCTAAAAAGCATTTCTATTTGCCATCTTTTTTTATAATTTTCAAGGGCTATTTCGGGTTTATTGAACGATATAAGTATTAAATATTCAATTCCTCCTTCCCTTGATTTGGTTTTGCAACCTGATAGATAACATAGTTGGCCATTTATTCGAACTATTTTAGGATAATGATAAAACTCGTTCATTTTCAGGCTATTAAATAACCAGGATACATTTATTTCGGCTTGTTTTTGAATGAGAAATACCTTGAAATTATTCCTGATTCTGATATCATATCTAATTTTATTATCATTTAAAAAAGCTATCCATTTTTCACCAACAAACTCCCTGTCTGCAATGAGGCTATTAATTGTATTGCGCCCAAACCAATCTATATAACTTTGCATCAATTCAATCCTTTCATCAGACCCAGAATTGCCTCTTTTGTCAAGCATTTTAAACATTAACGGAAATGCAACATTTCTATAACTAACCCCAAGCATTAAAATATTGATGTTTTTATCACCAAACTTCCAATTTGTCCGGTCTAAAACTAAACACAAATCCGTCTTAGAAGGTAAAAGACAAAAAATCAACTTAGAGATAGTTTCCATCGGCGTATTAAATTGGGTCATAAACCTTTGAATTCGTCTGTATGAACTATTTTTATCAGCTTTGGACTTAAAGCCAGAAGCTAATCTGTCATAATTAACTGTTTTAACCTTGCATAGCGCCTCAATAAAAAGAACAATGAAGTCAATCCTAGCTTTATTTAAATTTCCATCAAAATGATGTTCTAAAATAGGAAATAATGTAGTATTTTTACTGATTAGGCTGGTGTTCTTCATTAGAGAAATTTGTCGTTATTTTTCATCTAATATACTGGATATCAGCCTATTATCCTAATTTTATAGCATATTTTATCTCTATTTTTTGTGCTAAATTATTTATTGTCATGTACTAAAA
>JANMZR010000238.1:0-43378 GCA_031383555.1 Cytophagaceae bacterium
AGGAAACGGTTTGATTGGCCAGCAGCCTCCATGATTTCTTTGCGGCCCATGCTGGTCAGTTGATCAACACGCTGGCCATGCCGTAAAAATCTTGTTCTGAATAATACTTTTTGGAGCAGGAGCTTGAAAGTAATATAATGAATATCAGGTAGTTAAAAGGTTTTGATTTCATATGATGTTGGTTAAAATAGTATTGTTTTAAGCATTCGCAATTGTTATTTTCAGAAAAAAACCTAAATTGACTTTATTAATTACATTTTGATTAAAATTCATTCTTCCATTTACAAACCTTTTACTAATACTCAAATTTAGGATAAATTTATTGACAATGAAAAAAAACATCTTTATAACAGGAACCTCATCAGGAATCGGAAAAACCATTGCGGAACATTTAACAGACAAAGGGCATCAAGTAATAGGCAGTTCAAGAAAAAAGGATGCTTTTAATACAAAATTTGACACACTCAATTTGGATGTTACGATTGATAAATCTGTAGAAGAAGCATCACTAAAAGCAATTGAAAAATTAACTACAATTGATGTTTTAATTAACAACGCAGGTTATGGTGTATTTGGTCCTATTGAGAATACCACCATCGACGAAGCCAAACAGCAATTTGAAACTAACTATTTTGGAGTTTTGCGTATGATTAATGCCGTAATACCCCATATGAAAAGAAATGGCGGAGGCTTAATAATCAATATCAGTTCAATTGGTGGCCTTATTGGCCTGCCATTTCAAGGGCATTACTCGGCAAGTAAATTTGCCCTCGAAGGACTGCTTGAAGCTTTGCGGATAGAGTTAAGCCCTTTCAACATTATGGTCATTAATATCAATCCTGGCGACTTTAAAACTTCTTTTACGGCTAATAGGAAACAAATAAACGCAGTATCGCAAGATTATCAGGAGAGAATGGAACAGTTTCTTAAATTGTATGAGGCTGATGAAGAAAATGGCTCTGATCCAATTATTATTTCAAAGCTTTTAGAACAATTAATTAACAAAGATAAAGGCTTCAAAGTTAGATATGTCGTTGGGAAATCTTCACAAACAATGGGTGTCGGCCTTAAGCGTATTTTAGGCAATGATTTATTCGAAAAAATAATGTGTAAAATCTGGAATGTTTAAATTTATTCTTCTTGACCTTTCAGAACATAAAAAGCCCAAAACCTGCATTGCATTTATAATAATAAGTGGTTTAAAATCAAGAGTCTGGCAGAACTGACAACTTCTGCCAGACCCATCAATCTTTTTTTTATTATCCGGCAAAAATATAAGCACAGCCTTTTTCCTGTGCTCTACCTAAAGCCCAAACTCCTGAAGGAACTACTTGAATTCCAGGTAGCAGTCCAGCCATCCAGTCTTTCTTTACCTCCTCCGCATTCATGCCCATGCCTTGTGCCACTGTAGTGCTAAATACAGACATTGCCATACCGCATACACAAAACATAACGCCTTTGGCTTGTAACTCATTAATACCAATAGTTACATCGCCAACACCAGGCACTTTAAAATCGCCAGCCATCGGTTTCCAAAATGGATTGCGCATTGAAGGAGCATTGGTTTTGGGGTCGTTGGCTTTAAATACTTCGCCAAATTTATATTTTGACCATAAATGATTATCAAATGCATAAGAAATGGCATCGTGCCGAAGGACTACCACCACACTTGAATCCTTTTCAGGTGTACCGGTCATTGAATTTGTCATGAGAAATACCAGAGGCCATGCAAAAGGAAAAATGCCGTTGGGGTGCGGCGCATCAAACACTACTTTGTGTTTACCCTTAATGCTATTAAACCACGCATCCGGGTCATCCAAATTTACTTCAAATGGAAGATTTGTTTTGGCCTCTGCTTTAAGGGGAGCAGCCAATGTGACACCAAGGGATGCCATACCGATAGTAAGCGATTCCAGAAACTCACGGCGAGGAGTCGCCTGATTTTGTTCTTGATTTTTCATTGTTGTAATTGTTTAAAAAGTAAAAAATAGTGTTAATCATTGTGGAAAATAAAATTTAGAAAATAATAATGATAAATATACAATAAATTGATACACAAGACAATAGGTTACTTATTTTTATTTTTTAACGATACTTGGTAAATTAATTTACTTAATTTCTATTTAGGTTAATCTATTTGATTTACCTCGCACTTCACTGAAGCTTCGGAACGTAATTTTCTATAAATGAAGAAACTATTATTGGAATTAGATTTTATCTAAGTAGCCTTAAATTTTATTGATCTGAAACATTTCGTTTGATTGAAATGAATGGGCTTTTCATTAAATACCAAAAAGATTGTTTTTCATCAGTATTAAATTTCTTTAAGCCAAGTTTGATTTCCTTTAAAGGTTTATAAGTATATGTTCCAAAAAGTCGATCCCACAAAACAAAAATGTCAGCAAAATTCGAATCGGTATGAAATTGGTCTTGCTCGTGGTGAATTTTATGGAGGTTAGGAGTCATAAAAACCTTTCCTAAAGTGGTATCCACCCAATCTGGGGTTTTTAGGTTGATATGTTGTACAATTAGAAAAGGAAGCACAATAAAACTATAAAGCCCAAAAGTGGTCAAATCCAAACCAAAAATGGCGGAAGCTACCATATTTCCAATCCCAAAGTTTACAAAAGGTTCAATAGGATGTGATCTAAAATAACTAGAAGAGTCCATGGTAGTATCGCTGTGATGTACCCGATGCAATCGCCAGAATAGTGGCACAACATGGCCCATTCGATGAAACCAATAAGTGGTAAAATCAAATAAGGCCACGCCAATCATAAGCTTTAACCAATAAGGCATTTTTACCAAATAGAATAGACCTATCTGATTGTCATTCAACCAATTAATACAAAATACTAAAAGCGAAGCATAAAAAAAGTTGATAAAAAGATATACAATTTGAAATAGCACATTATTCAGCAGATGCTTTGGTCTATTATCAAATTTAAATGGAGTAACAAGCAATTGCTCCATAGTATAAAAAACGAAGATAAACCCAACAATATAATAATTGGGATTAATAGCAAATAACATTTTTAAAGTTTCCATTTGAGTGATTTTAAAGGTAAATTTTCAATTTAAATATAGGCCCGTAATAGGCCGCAAAAATCTAAATAAGTTTTGTCATTTCAGGGGACAAACAGAAGATTAATGCAAAATCAAAAAACCTTTTCACCGCCCGTGTATAAATATAAATGGTCTGCATAACATAGAGCAGGGTCAAAGTCAGGTTCTTGAGTTTCACCACAATACAGCCCACTCGACATATGCATGATATCCATAATTCTGATTTTGGCTCGTGGATCATTTATTTTCTGCCATTGTGGAATAGGAGCCGGCTGGTCCAATTGATAAACACCTTGTTTGAATAAGAATACCCATTAAAGTGGCGGCTAAACTCTTGCCCATTGACCAGCTTTCCAAAGGGGTATCTTTATTGATGTTCTAGCCATATCGTTCGGCAATAATTTGGTCTTTGTAAGTGACTACGAAAGCTGCTGTTTGGGCTTGTGCCGGCTCAAAAGCAGCCTTAATGGATTGTTCTACTTTTGCTTTGTCAATCTCGGAAGGAATGGGATTGTTGGGCAAAACATCACCCATTGGCCAAAGTGTAGTGGCGGCATTAGGGAGGTTACGAACCACATTTATAGGCTTAAAATTGAGTGAACTCTTTCCTTCAGGGAAGGTTACACAACCTTGATCACCGTTGTAAATGGCAGTTCGTATTATTCCATTGGGAAGACTAATCGAAACCGATTTATTCTCATAATCAATAACAGGTTTGCCCACCTTTGCACGCTCTGCATAAGGGCTTACAAGATAACCTAAGTTATCTGCGGCAAAGTCAGGTTTTAGCCCTGTAATGAACACTGCTGAGCACATAATTTTGGCATATCCTGAGGTATAATGTGAAAGTGCATCGCCAGGTGGGGCAGTTTAAATGGCAGTTTTTAATTCAAGTTCTTTGCCACGTGCAATAGTTTTGCTTTTTTCGTATTGTGCATTACTAATGAAGCCATTATAAAAAAGAAATGGTAGATAAAACAGGTTTAGGTTCATTTTGAATGTTTTTGTTAAAGTTGATTACTTAAATTTCGCCAATGCATACAACCTCTTAAATATTTATAATATGTTGTAAATAAACTTGTTATGTTCGTTTGTGAGGACAAAAGCGAAAGAAATACTTTTGGCACCAGGAGTTAGCCTTAATAGAATGAATATCAGGCAGTTAAATGGTTTTTTTCATATGATGTTGGTTAAAATATAATTGTTTTAAGCCTTCGAAATTGTTATTTTCAGAAAAAAACCTAAATTGACTTTATTAGTTAAATTTTGATTAAAATTCATTCTTCCATTTATAAACCTTTTACTAATACTCAAATTTAGGATAAATTTATTGACAATGAAAAAAACATCTTTATAACAGGAACCTCATCAGGAATCGGAAAAACTATTGCGGAACATTTAACAGACAAAGGGCATCAAGTAATAGGCAGTTCAAGAAAAAAGGATGCTATTAATACAAAATTTGACACACTCACTTGGGACACAATTCCATGAAGTCCTAAATCCATCCTTCGAATAAGTGAACACGTAAGCTTCTTACTCTCGTAATGCTTACCCTCCGAGGTGGGGATTCCCTCAAAGCAGAGGCTTATCCTTCCCTTGGATAAGTGAACACGTGAGTGTGAAGCTTACGAGCGCAGCTCTGGCAGGCTGGCGTAGCCGCCTGACGGAAGGGGTATTTAGATATTGAGAATAACCCACCCCGCCGACTTCGTCAGGCACCCCTCCAAGGAGGGGATTCCTCCAAAGCAGAGGCTTATCCTTCCCTCGGGAAGGTGGCAGGCTGGCGTAGCCGCCTGACGGAAGGGGTTTTTTGTCGATGAGAAACAACCCACCCCGCTGACTTCGTCAGAGCTATCGCTCTTAAGCTTCGTACTCTCGTACTTGCTTACCCTCAAAGGAGGGAATTCCCCAAAGCTGAGGCTTATCCGTCCCTCGGGAAGGTGGCAGGCTGGCGTAGCCGCCTGACGGAAAGGGTATTTAGTTATTTAGAATAACCCACCCCGCCGACTTCGTCAGAGCTATCGCTCGTAAGCTTCGTACTTGCTTACCCTCCAAGGAGGGGATACCCCAAAACGACACTATTTTCTTGGAAATAAAATGAGTATTTTTGTTGATAAGATAATCTAATTCTGGCCTAATAGGGCCTACTGAAAAAAAGTGATTTTACCAAAAATAAAACTATGACCTACAAATACGATATAATACCCTATAACACAAATCTAAAAGAACTTGCTAAAAAACTCAGAAAAGAAATGACACTTTCTGAAGTATTGCTTTGGCAGGAATTGAAAGGTAAAAATATGCTTGGGTATGATTTTGACAGACAAAAACCAATTGATAACTATATTGTTGATTTTTATTGTAAAGCGCTGAAACTGGCCATTGAAGTTGATGGGAATTATCATAATCACGACGAATTGCCCGAAAAGGATGAAATTAGGCAATTGCGATTGGAGAGTTTGGGGGTCAGATTTTTAAGATATTCAGAAATTGAAATTCAGCATAATTTGAAATTCATTTTAAATGATATTCATGATTGGATAGTTGAAAATCAATGAATTAAGAATTAATAACTGATGTTGAGCAAGAAAATAAAAACCCACCCCGCCGACTGCGTCAGGCACCCCTCCAAGGAGGGGATTCCTCCAAAGCAGAGGCTTATCCTTCCGTTAAATAAGTGAGCAAGTGAGTGTGAACTTTAGAGCGTAGCTTTGGCTTGATGGCGTAGCCGCCTGACGGAAGAGAAATAACCCACCCCGCCGACTTCGTCAGAGCTATCGCTCGTAAGCTTCGTACTCTCGTAATTGCTTACCCTCCGAGGAGGGGATTTCCCCCAAAAGACAACTTTATTATATAAAAAAATATTTTGGAAATGCCAAATCCTTCCCTCGGGAAGGTGGCAGGCTGGCGCAGCCGCCTGACGGAAGGGGTATTTAGTTATTTAGAATAACCCACCCCGCCGACTTCGTCAGAGCTATCGCTCGTAAGCTTCGTACTCTCGTACTTGCTTACCCTCCTAGAAGGGGATACCTCAAAGCTGAGGCTTATCCTTCCCTCGGATAAGTGAACACGTGAGTGTGAAGCTTACGAGCGCAGCTCTGGCAGGCTGGCGTAGCCGCCTGACGGAAGGGGTATTTAGTTGTTGAGAATAACCCACCCCGCCGACTGCGTCAGAGCTATCGCTCGTAAGCTTCGTACTCTCGTACTTGCTTACCCTCCAAGGAGGGGATTCAACCAAAATCAACTTTTTTCTTTCTAATGAATTAAAATTAGAAAACATGGTTGAAAACTTTTCAAAGAAAGGTTGAAATTTACTTATCAACTCTTTTCAAATCCAGGTCATGAAAGTCAAAACTAAAATCAATATTTGGAGAAATGCCTTTCATCTTTATGGATTGCGCTTTGCCATTTTCGTCCAATGAAAACATCGCCAATGCATCACAATTCATGGCCTGGTATTCAAACTTTATGGCAAAAGTGTTGGCGTTATAAAAAGCCAATGGCCCATTTAATTTTGGCGAACGATATGATTTGAACCATAGTTGCTTGTCTTTCATAAATACTTCCACTTTTCCAAACCAGTTATCCTCGTAAATACCGATATAATCTTCATTTTTGATAGGAATATTTTTTGCGGCTTCCACTTTTGCCCAAACTTTATTGGTTATCTCATCACCATTATTTCTTTGACTATTCATCCTTGACACAATTTTGTCTGTCCATCCAAAATCGTCTAAACCTAAATAGCTGTCGGCAATGGTATTTGAAATCGATGAAAAAAGTCCGGCTCCACCATTTTCGGTATTGGTTAAAACTACGATGCCTAGATTCAAATCAGGATACATGGTCACCATAGACAGCATACCAGGTAAACCACCAGTATGTGATACTTTTAAATTTCCCTTCACATCAGACAGACCCCAACCTAAGCCATAGCCGCTGAAATGAGAATTGTATCTGGGATTTGGATTGGCTTCTTCAACTGTATGTATTTTCCACATTTCATTGTGATTTTTTAAAGAAAATAGCGAAGAATTTAAATCGGCTCCATATTTGCCTTTATTTAGGCGAACTATCATCCATTTGCTCATATCCGCCACATTTGAATAAATACCTCCAGCTGCACTACCCATACCAATATCGTAAGCATCAATTATTTTTATAGTTCCCGATTCGGATGAATGTGGAATTGATAAGTTGCTTTTATCTTTTAACAAACTACCAATAAAGGTATTATTCATTTGAATTGGTTGAATAATTCTTTTTTGTACAAATAATTCATAACTCATGCCACTTGCTCTGGCAATTACCTCACCAGCAACTATATACAATAAATTATCATAATCAAATTGCGTTCTAAAAGCGGATGTTGGCTTAAAATGTTGAAAGCTGGTAACTACATCCTTTATTGTAAAATTTGAGCCATCGGGGAAAAACATCAAATCGCCAACACCTAAACCAAGGCCACTGCGATGAGTTAATAAATCTTGAATGTTGAAATTCTCGGTTACATAATCGTTGTACATTTTGAACTCGGGAATATGGTCTTTCACCTTATCCGTCCATTTTAGTTTCCCCTCTTCTTCCAAAATAGCTAAAGCCGTAGTTGTAAAAGCTTTACCATTAGACGCAATCTGAAAATTGGTGTTTTCATTCATAGGGGTTTTGGTGTTAATATTAGCTAGGCCATAACCTTTTGAATGGATAATTTTCCCATCTTTCACAACGGCAACTGATACACCTGCCACCTTGAATTTCGTCAAAGCATCTGCTACTAATAAATCAATTTTTGGTGAAGATATTTGAGCAAAAGTCAAGTTGCACAAAAGTATAAAGGCGAGGAATAAGGTTGTTTTTTTCATTTTTTTCAAAAAAATTGAATTGATTTTTGCATTTATTTATCTAATCTATGAAATTATATATTTTTAAATTCAGTAAATGTATAAAGTCCTTTAACCAGTCTCGATATCATATTAAAGCTTGCTGTTTTCTACTTCTTCTTTTTCGAATACACACAAACTGAATTATCCGTTTTTATAAAATAAGATTTATAGTTTTTTGCCTTTTTATCAGTGCAGCCACAAAGGTTCAGAATTTCTACTTTACGGAAATCAATCGGATGGCTTTCACTTTGAAGTGAAATATAGCCTTCCGCTAGAGGTATTTCTTTGGCCATAAGGGCTGGGTCATGGCCGTCTACATTTCCTCCGCCAATTTGCGTTTTCTTATATTCAATCACCTTTTCGCCATTCACAAAATGCTGCACTAGCGAGTCGCCAAGCATCAATACTTCGGCACGCACCCATTGGTCGCCATGGTAGGTCTGAGAAGTTGAGTTAATGCAATGGCGTTTATCTAACTTATCTTTATAAACAATATTAGTGCCCGGCGTGCATACATTACAGGTTGTGCGTTGGTCTTTGCCATTGCCCCCCAAATATTGCACCTCTATCGAAATGGGGAAATCCTGATTTTTACCCATGCTTTCGGGGCTTTGGCAATGTAGCATTACACCACTGTTACGTACAGCCCAGTCGGGACCTTTTTTTGCCTGATCACCCACAAAGCGATATTCTACAGCCAGTTTATAGTAGGAAAATTTATCCTTATAAAAAATATGTCCAAACCGCTCGTCAAAGCTATCATAGCCATCATAGCGAACTTTCATTAGACCATCTTCCACCCGAAAAGTGTTGCCAAAATTGTCATTAAGGTCATAATTTCTGATTTTTGGATGCCAGCCATCCAAGTTTTTGCCATTAAAGAGCTGCTTCCATTCCTTTTTTTCGGTTTTTTGGGCAAATGTTAAGAATGGAATTAGTAGGAAAATAAGTAGTTTTTTCATTTATCAAAAATTAATAGTAAGGAAATCAAGATTTAAACAAGAAGTAAATTTACAGAACTTATTGCTATTTTGTGAAAGACTTATAGGCTACCGTTTTTTTTAAAAATGTGGGTAAAAACTGTAAGTTTCTCCATATTGTCAAATAATCGGCAATCTCATTTTTTTATCGAAATTTGTTGTTTTTTTTGGCTTTCATTATTGCCATTGTAAAATTTTTTTATGCAAAATAATACAAAATCCAAGTAGTAATTGACGTTAATAGTCCTGCATAAAATATATCATTTTGGTAAAATGGGAGCTTCTCTGTATCGGGCTTTCGCAATTGCCAAACAAAAAAACTAAAGGCCACTAAAGCTGCTGGAAAGGAGGCCGTTTGTGGTGATAATATTTGCAATAAAATTAATAATATAAATACACCTTGACCAAACAAAAAAACTAAAACACGCAGTCGCAAGCCATCAAAAGAAACGGATAAGTCATGAACTTTGGCAACGGTTTCGTTTTTATTGAAATATTTGCTCAGATAAAAGATTAACAACGAGCCGATTGTAGCAATTACAAATACCCGATAAAGGAAGTTTAGTTTTTCGCCAAAAAAGTCCTTTACCCAATCGATATTTACCAAAAAATCGTTGTAAATGAAGTCAAAACAAAGGCCAATTAGAGGCCCAGAAAACAATACAATTACAGCAGCTTTTGCATTGGTTTTTCGCCACATGACTCCCCAGAAAAAAGCAACTACCAAGCTAGGTTTTAAGTAGGAAGATTGGTCGGCGAGTTTCAGGAAAAAATTGTCTGATGAGTTGGGATTATAGGTGGTAAAAGCCAAAATTGAAGCCACTATACACATCAACAAAATAAAGAATTGGCCAAACTTAACTGTCTGCTTATCAGAGGCATTGGCATTGATATATTTTTTATATACGTCAAATGAAAGCATGGTAGAAACCGAGTTCATCATCGAATAAATGGCTGAAAAAATAGCACAGATTAAGCCCGCTAAAATAAGCCCAATAAAACCATAATTGGAAGGCACTACCGTTTTTAAAAGGGTAAGAAAAGTATCGTCGGGTTTGATAGAGTCGGCACCAAAACGAGCTCTAAAAATATAGAATGCAGCCACTCCCGCTCCTATTGAAAAGAAAGGTATGATGAGTTTTAGAAAACCAGCTGCTATGGTTCCTAGCCGAGCATCACGATCTGTTGCAGCTGCCAAAACCCGCTGCACCTGGTATTGATTAGTAGTCCAATAAAAAAAATGTTGAATAACGAGACCTGTGAAAATACCAGCCCAAGGCAACTTTGGGTGGTTGGAAGGCAGGTACAAATGCATTTTGTTGGCTTCGGCATGGTCCAATTTTAAAAGCCCCGAAAGTCCATTGATTTCGGGCTGTGCATAGGTTAATGTGCCAATTAAAAGCACCGCCAAAACCATCACTACTGTTAAAATATTATCGGCCACCACTACTGATTCCATTCCCCCAAAAACTGAGAAAAGTAGGGTGACAACCGCTATTGAAATGATACCATTTAAGTAAGTTACTTCAATGCCTGAGCCTGCAAAAAGTAGCCCCAAAGTGCGGCTACCGATATAAAAACCTGCCACCAATTGAACCAAAATAAAGATTATCATCAAAATTGTATAGGCCAATCGAGCGGTAGAATTGTACCTGTTTTCCAAAAATTGGGAGAGTGTAAATACTTGATTTTTACGGTAAACGGGGATAAAAACATAGCATAAAATGAGAACGGCAGGTATTGCCAGCACCTCATAATGGCTTTGAGCAAAACCGATAGAATAGCCTACGCCCATCATGCCGATAATTTGTTGTGCATGAATATTGGTACCAAAAATAGAACCTGCCACAGAGTACCATTTCAGCGAGCGACCTGCCATAAAAAAGTCCTCAGAATTCTTCTTTTTGAAGCTAGAATACATGCTGGCGATTATCAAAAAAAGCAATAAGCCAATCATCACTAGATAATCATATGGGCCGAGGAGGTCGATCATTTGTTAATATTTAATTATTAGGTTTGAGGAAGTTTTTCATTGAAGTGCCTTTTTGTGTGATTTGTTTTTTTTAATATTCCTGACTCAAAGGATGAATCATCAATTCATCAATTACCACATGTTTGGCCTGGCTCATGATGAAGATTATGGAGCTGGTCATGTCCTCAACTTTGAGCCATTCGGCATGGCTATCTGCCCCTTGCGGGTCGGAGTGAAACGTAGAGTCAACCAAACCTGAGTAAACCACAGAAACTTTTATACCATCTTTTCTGACCTCTTTTCTTAAGGCTGCTGAGAAGGCGTCTTGAGCGAATTTTGATGAACAATACAATGAGCCGCCATCGAAAACTCGCTTGGCTACATCGGAGGCAATATTGATGATATGCCCCGATTGATTGGCTTTCATGTTAGCCAAAACTTCTTTGCAAAACAGAAAAGTTCCTTTCACATTAGTATCGTAAAGATCACTCCATTGCTCAGATGTGATGGATTCGGTTGGCCCAAAAATGCCATAGCCAGCATTATTGATCATAAAATCTATTTGGCCAAATTGTGCAATTGTTGCTTTAATAGTTTCAATAACAAAGCTCTCTTGGGCAACATTTCCCACAAAAACCAAACACCTGGCTCCTGTTTCTACAATGCTTTTTAGCAAAGATTCTAGTTCCGTTTTACTTCGAGCCACCAAAGCTAAATTGGCACCAAGCGCTGCTAAATCCAAGGCCAATTGCCGTCCGATTCCTTTTGATGCTCCTGTTAATACTATTGTTTTGTTTTGTAATGTCATATGGTTTTTTGAAATTTATTTGTTTTTTGAAATCATATAAATGTTCGATTCGAAACGTTTTCAGGCATTTCCATTGGGGGTTTAACCTTGCCGATGTTAAATTACGACCGATTCGTTTTGATGCATCTTTTAATATTGCTGTTTTGTCATGTTTAATTCTTTTGGCAATAGGTCGAAACCTAAACCAATTTGAATTATTTCTAAATTTATTTTCTTATGCCTTCAATGCCCCAAAAGTCAATGGCGTTTCTGGCGTTTCTTTAGGTGTTCGGCCATGCTCAACGGATAGCTTAATCGTCTGTAAATGAGGCAATACCAGTTTTGCAAAATACTCACATTCCTCAATTAAAGGATAGCCCGAAAGCACAAAAGAGCGAATACCCATGTCCATATATCGATTCAATTTTTCAATTATTTGTTCAGGAGTACCCACCAATGCTGCACCACAGCCCGACCTTGCCCGGCCAATTCCACCCCAAAGTATTGGCTCGATAAAATCGTCATCATCAGCATTTTTACGGAACTCATCTTGCCGCAACACACCTGCCGATTTTGAATCTTGAGTGCGATGCTTTAGCTTTTCGGCCGTTTCGGCATCGAATCTGCTCATCAAATATTTGGCATAATCTCGTGCTTCTGCCTCGGTTTCCCGTACAATCACATGCACCCGCAAGCCAAAATCTATCACTCGCCCGTGTGCAGTTGCCCGTTCGGCCATTTCTTGCATAGTTGCATAAATACTATCTTCAGGCTCAGGCCACATCAAAAACACATCGCAATATTTGGCACAAACTTCCTTTGAGCCTGGCGAAATTCCCCCAAAATAAAGCAGCGGCCCACCGTTTTGTTGGTAAGGTTTTACGGCATCGCCCCGCATTTTGAAATTATAGATTTCTCCTTGAAAATCAATGTCATCTTGCGTCCAAGCTTGTTTCAGAATTTGAATTACTTCCTCACAACGCTTGTACCTCATTTCATGGTCTTCTTTTGTGCCTGGCAGGTCTGAATTGATGATATTTACAGTTAGCCTACCTTCCAGCATATGGTCTAGAGTGGCCAAATGACGAGCCAACATCGGAGGATGAATTTCACCTGTACGTATGGCAGCAAGTAAATTTATGTTTTGGATTTGAGGGGCAATAGCGGCGGCAAAAGGCAAAACTTCTTGACCAACCACATAAGAAGTTGGCAGTAATATATTTTGATAACCAAGTCTATCAGCCGTTTTCACTATATCGCTACAATGCTCGAAGTTGCTTCGCCGAGAGGGGTCAACTGTTCCTAAAAACTGGGTATCGCCACCGCATAAATCGCCAAACCAAGCTATTTCAGCTGCTCGTTTTTGAGTTCTAATGGATACGCTTTTAAAAGTCATTTATTTATTAAGTTTATACCAATTAATATTTTTTAAATTGACACGCCTATCAATACGCTCTCTGGCTGGGTAGTTTTTTGCTAAATAGGTTAAAATTATGGGCTCAGCTTCTCCCAAATTCCAAAGCTTTTGCTTTTGTTGCATCCACCGTATTTTATTGAGCCAATCTTGGCGGCTACCACCGTATTGAATCACCAATTTTGAGGAATGGCAACCCGTACAATGAGCCGTAACTAACTCATAACCAGTGTCTATTTTCAAACTGGTAGCCGAATCTAATTTTATTGAATCGGTTATTTGTTTTGACCTTATATTTGTTTTAAAACCTGATAAACTTGTTAAAAAGCAGGCTAATACAAAAAAATAAACAATTGTTTTTTGATACATTTCAGTAAACTTTTATAGCAATTCTATGGCATGAATTGTTAAGATAACCCCCTGGATTCCAGGCTGGTATTACCATTGGTTGCTCCATATCTTTTTCGTCAGTTGCTTTGGCCCATACTTCATAATATCCTTTTTGCGGAAATTTTATTTTAGCAGAAAAGCTTTGCCAAGCCAACCGATTATTAGCTATTTTTAGCTCACAAGGCTTCCACGTGGCTCCAAAGTCAATGGAAACTGCCATTTTTTTCACCGATAAATCACCCGCCCAAGCTTTCCCCCGAATTTCAAGGATAGATCCATCGGTAATCATAGCACCTGAGCGAGGATAAGTAATTATCGATTTTACCGGCATCGATTCGATGATTTTCATGTCTGAATCTACAACTTTGGCACCTGGCTCCACTGGGAATTTGGGCACTCTGTAATTGTTGCCATCCATTTTTTCACCATCATGAATTTTGTTTCTTACGACCAATTTTTTGAGCCATTTGCCTGATACTGAGGCCGGATAACCTCCCACAACCAATCGCAAAGGGTAGCCGTGCATAAGGGGAATATCTTTTCCATTCATTTCCCAAGCCAAGAGTACTTCGTTTTCCATGGCTTTTTTTATAGGTATTCCTCGGGAAATCGTTGCCTTTTTGGCATCACCACTTAAATGAATATCTGCCCCAAAAAAACCCAAATACACCGCATCTGATTTAATACCAACGGAGGTCAAAACATCTTTCAATCGCACTCCCGTCCATTCGGCGCATGAGACAGCACCTTCTTTCCATTGATTACCAGCGGCTTGCGGTGAAAATCCGGCTCTTCCATTGCCACCACATTCCAATACTAATTGATATGAATATTTTTTGAATTTGGATTTAAGATCATTTAAAGAAAATACTTTTTTGCTATTGACAGACTCTCCAGAAACCTCTAATTGCCAAGTGTTTATGTCAATTTTTTCAGGCAAATTCCCATTGTTTCTGATAAACATTTTATCTTCAGGCGTAATATTATCATCCAATAAATGGGGCTGCGATTCTAAATTGATTGGCCTATCGCTCAACAAAACCATTTCTTTGTGCTTGCCTTCAGGGATTTCCTGAAACTCCTTTTCTCCTAAAACGTTAAAATTTTCGTTAATATTTTTGGCAAAAATGATATTAGTGCCCAGCAAGGTTGCTATACTTGCGGTTGTTTTTTGCAAAAATGATCGACGATTATTGGGTTTGGAACGCATTGAATTTCTTTTTTATTCTTCCTAGAGAATAACTAAATTAATTGATTTATGGAAAATTTGATTTGTCAACTCAAAAATACTTAAAAAAGACGGAAGTTTTTCTTTGGTTTAAATAGTTTGGCAAATTTTTAAAAAACTTTTAAATATTGTTTATGTTATAAAAAATCTTGTTTAATTTTAATATTCTTTTTATAATATTCTTCAAAAACAAACTAGTGAAACTATTAAAGTCTAGTAATTTTTTCATTGAATTTTAGTTTAGAAGGATAATTTCTAATCCAAATTAGAGGCTTTTTACCTATAAATACTTTTAAACACATTAATAAAATGATGAAAAAAATTATTATCCTGATTTTTGGCTTAACAATAAGCCTATTAAGTTATTCCCAAACAACCATAACTGGCTCAATTACAGACGCTTCTACCAAAGAGCCAATTATTGGGGCCTCAATTGCTGTAAAAGGAACAGTAATTGGTGCCATTGCCGATGCCAAAGGAAATTTTACTTTGAAAACAAAATCGTTGCCTGCCAGCCTCAAAATATCGGCAGTTGGCTATAAATCAATTGATTTTGAAGCCAAAGATGCAAATGTTAACTTAACCTTAACAGAAGATATCGGAACACTTTCAGAAGTAACCATTTCAGGAAACCGAGTGGAAGAAAGCATCACAAAATCAGCCGTAACTGTTGAAAAGCTGGACATCAAAAAAATACAACAATCGGCCTCTGCTGATGTATTTGGGGCTTTGCAAACCTTAAAAGGGGTTGATTTGCTTTCTCAAAACATGATATTTCGTTCAGTAAATATGAGGGGTTTTGGAGCAAACAACAACAATCGTTTTGTTCAATTGACTGATGGCATGGATAATCGCTCACCAGGCCTTGGCTTTGGCTTTGGTAATGTGGCGGGCGTATCTGATATAGATATTGAGAGTATTGAGATTTTGCCTGGTGCGTCGTCAGCATTATATGGCCCTGATGCTTTGCAAGGCATAATGCTCACCAAAACCAAGTCGCCATTTGAATACCAAGGCCTTTCGGCACAAGTAAAAGCGGGTGTAAATAATGTAGGAAAGGACGACCGAAGTGCCACACCGTACACAGATTTGGCCCTAAGATATGCACAACAATTGGGCGATAAGTTTGCTTTTAAAGTGAACTTTCAGGCCATAAACGGTACAGATTTTATCGCTGATGATTATAATGACCGATCCTCGAGAAGTAGAGCTGGCTTTTTTGTTTCGGACCCAGCCACAAAAACGGTGAAAATCGGCTATATTCCAAATAACAATCCATCCACCAACTCACAGTTTGATGCCCTAAATATTTATGGTGATGACTTTACGAATGGGGGCTCATTCAACTTCCCAGCTAATTTTGCTAATCCAGCATTGGCGGGCAAAACGGTAACTCGCACGGGTTATAAAGAAATAGATTTAACGGGGGATAATGGCAAAATATTTAGCTACCGAGGCAATGCAGCACTTCATTTTAAAATTACTGATAAAATAGAGGCCATTGGCGCATGGTATTATGGCACTGGTAACCTAATCAGAACTGCAGGCTTGCGGGAATATTTCCCAAAATATGTAAGAAATCAGTTTAAATTAGAGCTTCGTGGCGATGAGTTTTTTGTAAGGGCTTATAAAACTACACAAGAAGCAGAAGGATTTAGTTTGGGCAATTTGGGTGCAAGAATAAACCAACTTTGGAAGCCAACTGCTGCTTGGTCTACAGAATTTGCAGCGGCCTTTACAGGTGATTTTCAGGCGGCTAGAAATATTGCCGATGCTGGAAAACCTGTACCAGGTACGGCTGGATTTCAAACTACTTTTGATAAATTAACCACAACCAATTCCAATGTGGCCACTGGTTTGGGCGTAAATGGGGTGCGCCTTTTGGACAATTCAGGAATGACCCATGCCGAAGGAATGTACAATTTCAAAAAGTTTTTACCAGAAAATCTTGAGGTGGTAACAGGGGCGAGTTTCCGGAATTATGATTTGTTAACGCAGGCAACAGTTTTCCCAAGAGATAAAAACGGCAAGGAGTTCCAGATCAAAGAATATGGCTGGTATTTGCAGGCTTCGCCTAGCTTTAAATTATCGGAAACAGTGATTTTGAAGCCAACTGTAGCGGTTCGTTATGATAAAAACGAGTTTTTCAATGGCGGCTTCACCCCTCGTCTATCAGGTGTTTTAACTATTGGCCAGCACAATTTCCGTGCTTCCTGGCAGTCGGCTTTTCGTAACCCTTCGCCAAATCAATTGCTTTCTGATGGCGTAGCTTCTTCTGAAGTTGGAGGCTCAAAAACAGCAGTTGAGTCGGCCAATTTAATACAAAACCCCGGTTACTATGAAGCCTCTGTTTTGAAATATCGTACTTCGGGCAATACTTCCGATTTGATAAAATACGATGCTAATCCTGATGCCTTTACCACAGAAAAAATAAAAACTTGGGAAGTTGGCTATAAAACCTTGCTTAATAATCGCCTTTTTGTTGATGCATTTTTGTACCAAAGTACTTATAATGACTTTATTGCAGCACAAAATATTTTGCAATCAAAAACTAACCAAGTTGATGGCCTAAAAACGGGTTCTTCAACCTCAGTTTATCAGGTTAACTTCAACAATTTCAACGAGATATACGTAAATGGTTTTGGTTTTGGGCTAGAATATGCAATGGGAAAAGGCTATAATGTTGGCTTTAATTATGCCAAACAAAGGGGTACAATCACGTTGAAAGACAATTTTGGAGTGACCAGGAAAGACGGTTTTGGTGATGAAATTGTAAAGCGTGATATGTCGGATCCTGTGGTAGCGGCTGTTGGTCGTAACTTTTTTATATCGCCTGAAGACCGCTTCAATATTACATTCTCAAACCCGAAAATTACTAATAAAATTGGCTTTAATATCAATTACCGTTGGACTGGCAAAATGTGGGTGGAACAAGGTAATACTCAGGGCGATATCTGGCTTCCAAGTTGGAATACTTTAGATGCTGCGGTATCTTATAAGCTAGCTGGTAAAATGAAGTTGAAACTTGGTGGCTCAAACGTATTCAATAATTATTATGCGCAAGGCTATGGATTGGCCAGAATCGGCGGGCTTTATTATTTAAGTTTGAGTTATAATTAAGAGGGTTTTTCATTGAAATAATTTTTTTCGCACGGAGGTAAATAGCGCCTTCGTGCGATATTTTTTTAAACTAATCATAATGCAAAACTGGTGGAAAAGTGCCGTCGTATATCAAATTTATCCAAGAAGTTTTAAAGATTCAAACGGCGATGGAATTGGTGATTTGAAAGGAATTACATCTAAAATTGAATACCTTAAAAACCTAGCAATCGATGTAATTTGGTTGAGCCCCCATTTTAAGTCGCCCAATGCCGACAATGGGTATGATATATCTGATTATCAATCTATTATGGAAGAGTTTGGCACTATGGATGACTTTGATATATTGCTAAAAACCATTCATGAAGCAGGCCTAAAACTAATCATTGATTTGGTAGTAAACCATAGTTCCGACGAGCATTTTTGGTTTCAGGAAAGCCGAAAATCTGTTGATAACCCCTATCGGAATTATTATATTTGGAAAAAGGAAATCCCAAACGATTGGATTGGCTTTTTTAGTGGAAAAGCTTGGGAATTAGATCCGCTCACCAATGAATATTATCTTCATTATTTTGTAAAGAAACAACCCGATTTGAACTGGGAAAATCCAAAACTACGGCAAGAGATTTATAAAATGATGCAATTTTGGTTGGAAAAAGGAGTGGATGGTTTTAGAATGGATGTGATTTCCCTTATTTCCAAAGATCAGGCTTTTCCAAACTTTCCAAAAGATCGATTTGGCGACCTCAGCTTTTACGCAAATGGCCCCAAAGTGCATGATTTTTTACAAGAAATGAACCATGAAGTACTTTCAAAATATGATTGTATGACTGTCGGCGAAGCTTTTGGTGTATCAGCAGATCAGGCCAATTTATATACAGGAAAAGACAGAAAGGAGCTCAACTCGATATACCACTTCGACCATGCAGTGAACCGGGCGGAAGAATGTTTTTTAAACCCAGTTGCCGAATTTTCTTTGAAGGCTTTAAAGGCAATTTTTCAAAAATGGGACTCAGCAATTGGTTCAAACGGCTGGAATTCAGTGTATTGGGGTAATCACGACAACCCTAGAGCAATTTCCAGATTTGGTGACTTGGTTTTTCATTGTGAATCGGCAAAGATGTTAGCAACTATTTTATTGACACTCAGAGGAACCGCTTACATCTATCAAGGCGATGAAATTGGCATGACTAATTGTGAATTTGAAAGTATTGATGAGTATAATGACGTGCAGGTTTTGAATGCTTATAATGCATTGGTAGTCAATGGAAAAGGCCATGAAAAAACATTTTTGAAAGCTGCTAATAAAATTGCTCGTGACCATGCCCGCACGCCGATGCAATGGGACAATAAACGAAATGCAGGTTTCTCAGAAAGTAAAAAAACATGGCTAAAAGTGAATCCAAATTTTAAATCAATCAATGTAGCAGCCCAAGAAAAGGATAAAAACTCTATATTGAATTTTTACAAAAAATTGTTGTTTTTCAGAAAAGAGAATCCCGTTTTGATTGATGGGAAATACATAGATTTACGCCCAAATTGCAATAGAATTTGGGCCTATTTAAGAGAAAATGAGCAAGAAAGCTTGATAGTAGTTTGTAATTTTACCAACAAACCACAAGACTTTAACCTGAATTATTCATCCGAGCAGTTGGAATATTTATTTGGGAATTACAATTTTGAAAAATCAAAAACTGCTACTAAGAAATATAGTTTTTTACCTTTCGAGAGCAGAGTTTATCGGGTGAAATCTGAACTGTGATTAATGATGATTGATTTGAATTAGAGCGTTAATAGGAGGTTGTAAAATAGATTTATTTCATTTTCAAAAAAATCAAATGAATCTGCTTAATCAAAGTTCAGACAATATTCCTATTTCAATCCATTCCCCAAATCGTCAATTAAATCCTCCACATTTTCCAAACCAACAGAAATTCTGAGCAAATTGGGTGGGGAAATAGAATTAGGCCCCTCAATGGACTTGCGATGCTCTATCAAGCTTTCTACGCCACCCAAACTTGTGGCTGCCGTAAATAGTTTTACCTTTCCTGTAAAAGCCAAAGCATCTGATTCTGAGCCTTTTATGTTGAATGAAAGCATGGCACCAAAGTCGCCCATTTGCTTTTTGGCTATATCATGATTTGCGTGAGAACTTAGGCCGGGGTAATATACTTTTTCTACCTTAGGGTGACTTTCAAGGAATTCTGCAATTTTTTTAGCAGATTCAGTTTGGGCTTTTACTCTTAAAGAAAGCGTTTTAATGCCACGGGTAAGCAACCAACAGTCGAAAGGAGATGGTACCGCACCAGCCAATTTTTGAATCAATTTAATTTTTACAAAAAGCTCATTTTCCTTTTTGAAAACCAACACCCCAGAAAGTACATCTGAATGCCCACCAATATATTTAGTGCTGGCATGCATACTTATATCAGCGCCCAAATTCAATGGGTTTTGCAAAACAGGTGTTGCCCAAGTATTGTCAACAACACAAATCGAATTATTTTCATGAGCGATTTTTGCAACTCGCTCAATATCAACCACTCGCAGTTGAGGATTCGATGGACTTTCTACCCAAATCATACGAGTATTTGGTTTAATAGCCGATTGAACATTTGCCAAATCAGACATATCTATTAATGAATATTCCAAACCCCATTGTCCAAAAACCTCCTCAGTGAGCAAAATCAAAGTATAGTAAGCGTCTTCAGGAATTAGGATGTGGTCGCCTGATTTGAGCGTTTGTAAAATAGCATTCACTGCCGCCATTCCCGACGAAAAGGCTAACGCTTTTTCACCATTTTCAAGAACAGCCATGGCGGTTTCTAGCAATTTCCGATTTGGGTTTTCCGCACGACTATACACATAGCCATGTGGGTGGGAGCCATCTGGATTTCGCTCAAAAGTGGTACTCAAATACAATGGGGGCGCTACAGCTCCAGCATTTTTATCATGATATTGAGTTGCTTGTATGGCTTTAGTTGAGAAATGCATGGGTCAATATAAAATTACGTTTAGCATTAATAATATTTTTAAATTATTATTAATTGTTGATTTTAATTATTATTTTTGTTATGTAAATATAACAAAATTTATTAAAACTTCGAAATGACAGCTGAAATAATTTCAAATTATAAAAGTTTAGCCTCAAATATTGGTCAATTAATTGAAGTATCTGGCTATAGAAACGATTTCATAGCAAGAAAAATAGGTATTCAGCCGCAAACTTTTTCCGTAAAAAAAGGTAGAAAATCGTTTACAGTCGATGAAATTGAGAAAATAATTAAAATAATCGACAATGAAGAAGTTGAAGATTATATGATGTTGGAAATATTACGGTCTCGAAAAGATGATGATAACCTAACGGATGATGAGTTTAATACTTTGATGGGGTGGAAATAATTTATAAGAAGCAATTTCAAAAAGAGCTTATCAGACTTCCCAGTTTTGTTCAAAAAGCTGTAAGGCAAACTATTGAAATACTTAAAGAAGCTGAAAATATGCAAGGTTCTGGATTAGATTTCAAATATATAAATGGCCAGAAAAAAGATGAAAACTATATTAGAATAAGAATAGGAGGCTATCGAATTGGCGCTGAACTTATTAAGCCTAATATTATTTTGATTACCTGTGGCTCTAGAGGCGATGTTTATAAGGGGTTTCCTTGAAAAATATTTTTCGCAATTTGTGTGGAGATTAGTCAATTTGTTTGCCGTAACTTAAATAAGAATTAAAAATGAAAGTTAAATACGATAAAGAAACTGACATACTTTATATCAAACTAAGCGATTTGAAAATTGATGAGTCGGATGAAGACAAAAAAGGGGTTATTTTAGATAATTCAATTGATGGACAATTAGTTGGTATTGAAGTGCTTAACGCTTCAAAAACTACAATTCAACCATCAAAAGTTGAGTATGAATTTGCATACATAAGCGCTTCAAACTAATTACTACTTCCCCACTTTACTTTTCCACAACTCCACCTCAATTTTAGCCTTTTCCAGCTCTACTTTCATTTTTTCATTTTCCAAAAGGGCTATTTCTAATTTATGTTGAATTTCCCTAAAATCATAATTATTGTTTTGGTTGCCATTAATAATCCCAGCAGCACCATTACACTGGTCAAAAAAATTAGCGATTGTTTCACCAACGTTTTGAATATCCTCCACATTTACTCCTAAAGCTTTTGAAATTTGGCTTAAACGCTCCTCTGAAATGGCAGATTTATTCCTTTCAATATCGCCATAAGCGAGCCTAGAAATCCCAATCATATCTGCCAAATTTTCCTGAGAAAGGCCTTTCAATGTACGTATAGTACGAATTTTATCTCCAGTTTTCATCATAATGACAAAGTGTAAAGTTTAGATTTACTAATTGTATAGTGTGGTGCAAAGTTATTAAAAAAATGTGCTAAATTGATTTATTTAAATCAAGTTTATATAGCTAAAAAATATTATTATTTAACTTTTGTTCATATGACAGAATTCGAGCAAGAACAAACAACAGAAACTAATCAGTTTCTTATTATCAATGAAATGTTAAAAAAGGATACTTGTTTAGTCATATTCTTACTGAAGAAATTGACCTAGAAGCAGGAAATAAACGATTTAAAGTGATATTCAAAAAAATGGGTTCCAATTAATTGGATTATCAACAAAGGTTTCAACTTAAAAAGATTTAAACTAAAAAATGAAGCACATCTCAATAATTCTTGTATATATTTTATTAATTAGTTGTAATAAATCTTCTGAAGTAAGCCCTAGAAATTCACTTTCTATAAATGGGAAGAAATTTAATTTGGGTTATGCTTATTATGGAAAAAGTAGTTATACTGGTACTCCTCCTTTTTTGAACTTTAGGGAATTTATAATAATAGATGCAAAAGTTGATGAAAATTCAGGTGATGAAGGTGGTCCAATTAGTGATGAATGGGTATCTGATAAAAACTTTTTTAATTTTTATATTATCTATAAGGATAAGAATTTTTTAAATAAAACTTATAATGTAACTGATGATTTTAATGGCACGAACTTAAGTGCTAATTTGTATTTTGAATCTCAAATTTTACATGTGGGTAATACTGATTTTAGTATGAAAAGTGGCACAATTCAGTTAAATGATTCTCAAATTGTAATAAAGGGTGTTATGACCGACGGCACCAAAATAGATTTTACATATAATGGAAAAATTGAAGAACTTAAATAGTCAAAAGTTAAAATAAGAAATCTTTAAATTAATCGTATGGAAGATGCAATGAAATTTGAATTTGTAATTAGTGACCTATTATTTGGTAAAGTAAATATCAATAGCCATAATTATGCAGATTATTATAATCAAATTGAAAAGAGAGAAAGGACAGCTCTTTTATTTGCCACTTGTATGAAACAGTTAGATTATTATTCTGATTCTTATACCAACTTAGAAAAAAGTGTATTAGAAAAATATTTATATATGTATCAATATAAATATGATTCAATTGATAAAACTATTGATTTAGAATGCATCGAAATTTTCTATAATAAAACTAAATTGTGATGATTTTGAGGTCTGCAACAAACCGAACTTTTGCAATCTGTAATGTCGTCTAAGTTCGGCCAAGTTTTCAAGCTTGATGGTACAAATAATATTTAGCCTGCAGGCCTAAAGGTTTATTCCAAGTTCCCAACAACTTCCTTCCTAAAATTAAAAATCCTTCAAAAGACAAATCTTCTCCTAATTCTTCCTTGTGTATCCATGAACTATCCGCCCATAATTCATATTTATCTAACAGTGATTTTTTTGCATTCAACAGTCTGGGAAACCAAATTAAAGGCATTTTTCCAGTTTTGTTATCCTTGCTTTCCACATATATGAATTCACAATCAAACCTTATCTTATTTACTTCCATTATAGGCTATAGTTTAAAAAAATCTAATTCAAAAAATGCGATATTTATGAGCATCCTGTAAATTGTTTTAATAAATATGGTTTTAATTTAACAAATTCTTTTTCAAATTTTAAAAAAAACCAAAATTTCTTTTCTTTTCCGAAAAACTCTATTAAGTTTGCAAAACAAATTAAAAAACATGACAATAAGTTTCAAAAATACAAATTGGTGGTGGCCTCAAACTAATCGTTGAGCAGAACACCTATGTATTATTGAAAAATAAATATATATTAAAAAAGGTCTACTGCTCACAGTAGGCCTTTTTTATTTGCAAAAAAACAAAAAAAATGATTGCACCAAAACATATAAATGCCGAAAAAGAACTCCCCCAGCGGGGGCAGGGGGGCTATCCAACGGGGCCAAGTGGGCCTGTTTTTAAAGTTTTAACCACTTCCAAACGCCAGCTTGCCGATACCATCACTCCAGTTGGTGTATTCTTAAAGCTACGTGGGCATTTTAAAAATTCGGTAATTTTAGAATCGGCCGATTACCACGGTAAAGAGCACGGCTATAGCCATATAGCGGTAGATCCTGTGGCGAGTATTATTATTGATAACGATCAGGTAAGCCAGACTTTTCCTGATGGAAGTACAGAAAATTTTAAACTTAATAGCCGTAATGAAGCAGTAAAGGCTCTTCTAAATTTTGCCAATAGATTCGAATTCAATCGCCAGCCCGACCATGCGCCGATGGCCAACGGGCTTTTTGGGCATATTAGTTATGATGCTGTTGAGTATTTTGAAGATATAGAAATTCAGGAAAAAAATGAAGATACCGCCATTCCTTCTATCAAATATTTTGTGTACCGATACGTAATTGCTATCAATCATTTTAAAGATGATATGGTTATTTATGCGCATGACTATCTTGATAATAAGCAAGATACAGGTCTTGAAAAAATAGAATTTCTGCTCAACATGCCCCATTATCAAACCAAGCCTTTCAAAGTTACTGGTGAAGAAATTAGCAATTCAACTGACGATGAAATGCGGGCAACCATAAACACCTGCATCAAACACTGCCTTCGTGGTGATGTTTTCCAAATAGTGCCCTCACGTAGGTACAGCCGTACTTATGAGGGCGACGACTTCCAGATTTACAGGGCGTTACGCTCAGTTAATCCATCGCCATACATGTTTTATTTTGATTACGAAAATTATAGAATATTTGGTGCTTCTCCTGAAAAACAGATTTCTATTAAATCAGTTACGCCATTTGGCGTAACTGATTTAAAAAATAATATATCTGATTTACCTCAAAGTATCGCCGAAATTCACCCAATTGCAGGTACATTTAGGAGAACTGGCGACGATACAAAAGATGCCGAACTAGCAATACAACTACTCGCCGACCCAAAGGAAACTGCTGAACATGTAATGCTTGTCGACCTGGCTCGAAACGACCTCAGCCGAAGTTCTGATCATGTAAATGTGGAGACTTTCAAAGAGGTGCAATTTTTTTCTCATGTAATTCACTTGGTATCAAAAGTGGTAGGAAAAATGACAACTGGTGTGAATCCGCTCCAGTTGGTGGCTGATACTTTCCCTGCAGGTACACTGTCGGGTGCACCTAAGCACAATGCAATGACAATAATCAATCGTTTGGAAAAAACCAATCGCAATATTTATGGAGGCGCTATTGGATATATGGATTTTAATGGCAATTTCAATCATGCCATAGCCATTCGTACATTTATGAGTAAAAATAATACCCTTTATTACCAAGCTGGTATGGGTGTAGTGGCCAAATCGGTTGTTGAAACTGAAATGCAAGAAGTCAATTTGAAGTTAGGTGCATTGAGAAAAGCATTGGAATTGGCGGAGGAAATATAAAAAGTAATAAGACCTTATAAGTTTTTAAAACCTATAGGGTCTAAAAATAGATAGCATGAAAATACTAGTATTAGACAACTACGACTCCTTTGTATATAACCTAGTTTATATATTAAAAGACCTTGGCAATGAGGTAGATGTATTCCGAAACGACAAAATCAATTTGGAGGAAGTAAAAAATTATGACAAAATTTTACTTTCGCCAGGGCCTGGAATCCCCGAAGAGGCAGGAATATTGATATCTTTAATTAAAGAATATGCTTCAACAAAAAGTATTTTTGGAGTATGTTTAGGGCATCAAGCCATTGGTGAGGCCTTTGGTGCAAAATTGCAAAACATGGGAGATGTACTTCATGGCGTTACTACCAATTGCAAAATCATCGACAAAACCGAAAAGCTTTTTCAAGATATTCCCGAAAATATTGAAGTTTGTCGCTACCATTCATGGACGGTGATCCCTGAAACCATGCCTAAAGAGCTTAAAATAACCGCAATAGATGACAATAATTATGTTATGGCTCAAACGCATACCATATTCGATGTACGTGGCGTGCAATTTCACCCAGAAGCGTATTTAACACAATTTGGGGTTCAAATTCTGAAGAATTGGTTGAAGGATTAATCTAATGCATCGTATTACATAAGACATATTTAAAAAGATTCAGAAATTTTAAAAAGTTATTTATTATTCAAGATTTTTAAAGCTCCTCCTCCCCCTCTCTTTTTGAGAGGGGGTCGGGGGCTGAGGACAAATGAAAAATTACCTACAAAAACGTTTAGATTCCCAGCCTCTGACCCAACAAGAGGCTAAAGATGCTCTGTCAATAATCGGCCGTGGTGAAGCCAACAATAGCCAAATTGCTGCTTTTTTAGCAAGCTATATTATGCAACCAATCACAGTTGAGGAGCTTACAGGTTTTCGTGAGGCAATGTTGGAGCTAGCATTAACCATTAATTTATCCGATTTCGACCCCATGGATGTATGCGGTACCGGTGGTGATGGAAAAGATACCTTTAATATAAGTACAACTTCGGCTTTTGTGGTGGCTGGGGCGGGTCAGAATGTAGCCAAGCACGGTAATCATGGCGTTTCATCGAACGTTGGATCAAGCACAGTTTTGGAATATTTGGGCGTAAAATTCTCAAACGATGAAACCTATTTGAAATCAAAAATTGATAGCGCAGGCATTTGCTTTTTACATGCACCTCTTTTTCACCCAGCTATGCGATTTGTGGGGCCAATAAGAAAGGAATTAGGGCTAAAAACTTTTTTCAATATGCTAGGGCCGTTATTAAATCCAGCCAAAGTACAAAAGCAATTAGCAGGAGTTTATAGCCCAGAGGTACAAGATTTATACAAGCAACTATTTCAAAAAACAAACTCAAATTACGGAATAGTTTATGGTACTGATGGTTACGATGAAATTTCACTTACAACTGATTTTATTTTAGAAAGCCCAAAAGGAAAGGAAATCATTTCGCCAATGGCTTTAGGTTTTTCAAAACACAATCAAACTGATTTGTATTCTGGCTCAACAGTTGAAGAATCTGCCAAAATTTTAATAAATATTTTAGATAATAACGGCACAAAAGCGCAAACTGATGTGGTGCTTGCTAATGCCGCTACGGCATTATATATTGCTGATTCCAAACTAAATTGGCCTGAGTCGGTTAATAAAGCAAAGGAATCGCTATTGAGTGGCAAGGCATTAAAAAGCTTTAAAAAATTTATAGAATAAGACCCTGAAAGGGTCAAACTTTTCAATAACCCCGAGCGCAACTCGTGGGATTTAGGGTCAAACTTTTCAATAACCCCAAGTGCAACTCGTGGGATTCTGTGCAATAAATAATGACAATATTAGAACAAATAATTTCAAGAAAAACAGAAGAGATTTCCGAAAGAAAATCTAAAATTTCAATTGATGAGCTTCAAAAATCGGGCTTTTTTGCAAAAACAAACAACTCGCTCAAAACCAGCCTTTTAAATCCAGCTAGTTCAGGAATTATTGCTGAGTTTAAACGTAAATCACCGTCAAAAGGAGTGATTAATGCTAACGTAACTCCAACGGAAGTGACAAAAGGTTATGTTTCAGCTGGTGCAGCCTGCCTTTCTGTGCTTACTGATATTGATTTTTTCGGAGGCTCAGATCAAGATTTTTTAGAAGCAAGAAGAGCTAATCCAAATGTGCCGATGATTCGCAAGGACTTCATGATAGATGAATATCAGATCATTGAGTCCAAGTCATTGGGTGCAGATGTGATACTTTTAATCGCCGCCAATCTTAGCCCAAAAAGAATTTTGCAGTTAGGAAAACTCACCAAAGAACTAGGTATGGAAACCCTTTTGGAAATTCATGATGAAGAGGAGCTTAATAGAAGTATATGCCAATACATTGACATTGTGGGAGTTAACAACAGAAACCTTAAGAATTTCTCGGAGCAAAACGTAAATGCATCCATAGAATTAGCAGATAAAATACCCATTCAATTTATTAAAATATCAGAATCGTGTATTTCAAAACCTGAAACAATACAGCAATTGAAAGGTTTTGGATACAAAGGATTCTTAATTGGCGAAACTTTTATGAAAACGGAAAATCCGGGAAAAAGCTTAAAAGACTTTATTTTAAAAATAAAAAATTAATTGATGTCTGTCCAAAAAGCAATATCATCAAAATTAGGGTCTAATAACTTCGATATTTTAGAAGATATTTTTCAAGAAACTACTTACCAAGCTTCCCCATCGGGGCTTGGGGGGCTTTTTATCAAAGTCTGCGGCATGAGAAATTCTCAAAACATAAATGATTTAGCAAAACTAAACCCCGATTTTATAGGTTTTATTTTTTATGAAAAATCAAAAAGATTTGTTGATAATTCATTGGATATCAATTTATTAAATCAGCTTCCAAACACAACAAAAAAAGTAGGTGTTTTTGTTGATGAGTTACAAGAAAAGGTAGTAGGAATAATTAAAAAATATAATCTTGACTATGCCCAACTTCATGGAAACGAGTCAGTTCAATATTGCCAAAACCTAAAACAAAATGGGGTTAAAATAATTAAGGCCTTTTCTGTGGATGAAACGTTTGATTTTAAAACAACAAATGATTTTAAAAATACAGTTGATTTCTTTCTTTTCGACACAAAAACAGCCGAAAAAGGAGGCTCAGGCAAAACTTTCGATTGGTCAATTTTGGAAAAATATCAAGGAGATACCCCCTTCTTATTAGCTGGTGGCATCGATGAAAACAATTTTGAAACTGCCAAAAACATCAAACATAAATCACTTTTCGGCCTCGACCTCAACAGCAAGTTCGAAATTGAGCCTGGCCTAAAAGACATTGAAAAATTAAAAAAAGTATTAAAAAAACCCTGAAGGGGTTATAAACGTATCAATAACCCTGAGTAAAACTCATGGGACTTATGCGGAAAAAAAAATGACAATGAAAAACGAATTCCAAGTAAACGAAAACGGCTATTACGGCCCATTTGGCGGTGCTTTTGTGCCAGAGATGCTTTACCCAAATGTGGAAGAGCTTAGAGATAATTATCTTAAATACATCGCTGACGAGTCTTTCCAAAACCAATTTCAGGCTTTGCTGAAAGACTATGTCGGTCGTCCTACACCGCTATTTTTAGCCGAAAGACTTTCAGCAAAATACAATACAACCATATACCTAAAGCGAGAAGACCTATGCCATACCGGTGCCCATAAAGTAAATAATACCATCGGCCAAATATTGGTAGCTCAGCGACTTGGCAAGAAAAAAATCGTAGCAGAAACAGGAGCTGGGCAGCATGGCGTGGCTACTGCAACCGTATGTGCGCTTATGGGTTTAGAGTGTATTGTGTATATGGGCGAGGTCGATATAGCTCGGCAGGCACCTAATGTAGCCCGCATGAAAATGTTAGGAGCAGAAGTTCGCCCTGCCAAATCAGGCTCCAAAACCCTAAAAGACGCTACCAACGAAGCCATGCGCCACTGGATTAGCAACCCTACCGATACACATTATATTATTGGTTCCGTGGTGGGCCCTCATCCCTATCCGGATATGGTGGCTAGGTTCCAATCTGTTATTTCGGAGGAAATAAAATGGCAATTAATGGAGAAAACAGGCTCTGAAAACCCTGATTACGTAATCGCTTGTGTGGGAGGAGGCTCCAATGCTGCTGGTGCTTTTTATCATTATTTGGATGTGCCCGAAACCCAATTAATCGCTGCTGAGGCAGCTGGGCATGGTGTTGACTCAGGAATGTCAGCTGCTACCACATTTTTAGGCAAGCCCGGTGTATTGCATGGCAGCAAAAGTTTATTAATGCAAACAGCAGATGGTCAAGTAGTTGAGCCGCATTCAATTTCAGCGGGCCTCGACTATCCGGGTATAGGCCCCATGCATGCCAACCTTTGGCTTACCAAACGTGCCAAATTTTATGCTATCACCGATCAAGAGGCCCTCGATTCCGCTTTTGAGCTTAGCAAATTGGAAGGCATCATACCAGCATTGGAGACAGCACATGCTATTGCGGTGCTTAAATATTTGCAGCCAAAACCCGATCAAATCACCGTTATCAATCTTTCAGGCCGTGGCGATAAAGACTTGGATACTTATATGAAGTATTTATAAAAACCCCAAAAGGGTTAAACAATAATCGCCCCGAGTGTAACTTGTGGGACTAAAATTTTAATTATGAACAGAATAAATACGCTCTTCCAAAACAAAAAAAGCGATATCCTCAATATCTATTTCACTGCAGGCTATCCAAATATTAATGATACCGTCGCTATCCTCACGGCTCTCCAAGCCTCTGGAGTTGACATGGTTGAAATCGGCATTCCTTATTCCGACCCAGTTGCTGATGGCGAAACTATCCAAAACTCCGGCCAGCAAGCACTTGATAATGGCATGACCCTCAGCCTGTTATTAAAACAAATACAAGATATTCGCAAAAATGGAATAACAATTCCAATCCTGTTGATGGGCTATTTTAATACAATTTTACAATTTGGGGAAGAAGCATTTTTGGCAAGATGCCAAGAAATAGGAATTGATGGAGTCATTATGCCTGACTTGCCTATCTCAGTTTTTGAAAAAGATTACAAAAGC
This sequence comes from Cytophagaceae bacterium, assembly GCA_031383555.1. GTDB lineage: Bacteria > Bacteroidota > Bacteroidia > Cytophagales > Spirosomataceae > JANMZR01. The sequence continues at coordinate 30,685 of JANMZR010000238.1, forward strand.
CTATTTGAAAAATATGGTATTCTCAATACCTTTCTAATTACACCACAAACTACTGATGAACGAATCCTTCAGATTGATAGGCTAAGCTCTGGCTTTATTTACATGGTTTCATCAGCCAGTATTACGGGGGCAAAATCAGATATAAATACTAGTCAAGAAGCTTATTTTGAGCGGATTAACCAAATGAATTTATCAAAGCCTAAGCTTATTGGGTTTGGTATTTCTAATAAAGAAACATTTCAAAAAGCATGTCAATTTGCTCAAGGAGCAATAATTGGTTCGGCTTTTGTTAATTTGTTAACGGCTTCAAAAGATTTTAAAAAGGATATTCCCGATTTTGTAAACTCAATAAAATAATTTCAACCTAATACTCAATTACCAAATCGGCCATTGTGTCGTCCCAGGCAACTTTCATTGTTGTTGATTTTTCCCCTAATTTCGAAAACTGGATACTCAAATTTTCTATTGTAGTTTCCGTTTTTTGAGTTTTTATTGTTGTTTTGAATAGGTCCTTTTTAGCATCATAACTATAAGCTCCCCACACATCCAAATCAGTATTTAGTATAAATGTCCACTCATCAGCTTTCGGAATCACAAACAAATTATAGGTGCCTGCTTTTATTTTTTCACCATTTATTTTCACGTTTCTATAAAATTTTATCTCCGTTGCTTCATTAGCGCCTACTCTCCAGACTTTATCGAATGGCACTTTTTCGCCAAATATTTTTCGGCCATTTTTTGAAGGTCGACTATATATCACCCTTACAAAAGCCTCATTACCAACCTTTTCTGGAGCAAACTTTCTATCATGTGAAAAATCGTCAGGGTAATAGGCCATATCCATTGGGCTTTTATCCAAACCTCTTAATTTCTGGGAGAAACCACTTATACTTAAGTTTGCCAAAAATAATAATGCTAGTATTTTTTTCATTTTCTTGACTTCTGTTTAGTTTTATTTACATGTAAAAATAGTAAATCCCCGCAATAAGGACCGTAAATTTTAATTAATCTTGCTTATTTTTTATTTCCTATCTTAATTCTAAACTAAATTCTATAAATGAAGCTTAGTTCCCGCAGTCAACTGAATGCCAAACGTATTCATTTATAATTTTTTATTCGTTTTCATCTGCTTTAATCTGAATCATTTTTTGAAAAAATAGAGAATTAGGGATGGTAGCAATTTCTCCATTTTCTTTTTTGATAATTACAAAAAAAGCACCAATATCCTTTATTTTACCAGAAACAGGGTTTTCATTATCTAAAACCACAATGAAATCGCCTATTTTGGCAGGGTGATATACAAATAAAATGATACTTGAGGTTATATTAGAGAGCATTGACCACTGAGCAAATAATGCAATACCCAAAATGGCAATGAACGACGAAAAGAAAACGGCCAACTCCTTTCGTTGAACACCCCAAATAATGAAAATCAAAATAATACTAGAAAAAATAATTAAACCATTAATAATCTTTCGGGTAATTATTATCCTTCCTTTTTGTAATTGAAACTTTATTCTCGCTTTTGACGTCAATTTATTTACCAGATATCGACATGCAAAAGCAGCTATTATTATAAGGAAAGTTTCAATAATTTCTGATTTGTATTGCTCAATTAAACTCATTTTCTCTATTAATTTTTAAAATCACAAATAATTTCAAATGTTAAAATGCAAATTTACCCTAATATTGGTTTAATAGTTTGAGAAATTAGTTTTTGGTGGTATTTTTAGAAATAATTTCAAATATTCTCTAAAAATCTTTTTTATATGAAATGCCAACGAGCGGAATTACACACAAACCGATCAATAATTATGGGCATTCCATGTAACCTTTAAAAAACAATTATATATACATGAAACTCAACCTCCGCATTCAGCTCTCATTAATGATGTTCCTTCAGTTTTTTGTTTGGGGGGCATGGTATGGGCAAATGAGTAAATATCTTTTCACAAGTTTGGGAGCCACTGGCACGCAGGTTGGTAATGCCTATTCGGCGTTTTCTATTGCCATGATTGTAGCCCCATTTTTTATTGGTATGATTGCCGACCGCTATTTTGCCGCACAAAAAGTATTAGCAGTACTTAATTTAGTTGGTGCAGGGCTACTTTTTTTCTTAATTCAAGAAAAAGATGCTGGAAATTTCTATTGGTGGATATTGGCTTATTGCCTCACATTTGCCCCTACTATTGCGCTTACTTCTTCAATATCAATGACTCATATGGCCGACCCAGCCAAAGAATTTCCAATGATAAGAGTATTTGGCACAATTGCCTGGTTTGTGGTAACCAATTTTGTTGGCATTTTAGATGTTGGCGACAAGTCTACTATATTTTATATATCAATGATTGCCTCATTGGTACTATCTGCTTACGCATTAACATTGCCAAATACGCCGCCAAAGGCAACTGACAAGCCAACTTTTGCTAAAATAATTGGAGCTGATGCATTTGTAATGTTTAAAGATCGCTCATTTTTAATCTTCTTTATTTCATCGATTTTAATCTGTATTCCGCTTTCATTTTATTATGCCATGGCCAACCCAAGCCTTACAGACTCAGGGATGACCAACGTGGAAAGTAAAATGAGCTTAGGCCTACTTTCTGAGTTTTTATTTATGCTGGCCATCCCATTTGCTTTGCGCAAGTTTGGGGTAAAATGGATATTAATAGTAGGCTTAATAGGTTGGATAGTAAGGTTTTTCTTATTCTCAAATGGCAACGGCGGCTCGGGCCTTTGGATGCTCTATACGGCTATTTTATTACACGGCCTTTGTTTCGACTTCTTCTTTGTTACGGGTCAAATTTATACAGATGCCAAGGCAGGTGAGAAAATCAAAAACCAAGCCCAAGGCCTTATTTCATTGGCTACTTACGGTATTGGAATGTTCATAGGTTCTTGGTTATCAGGTAAAGTTGTAGACTATTATACAATTAATGAGGTGAAAAATTGGGCATCAATTTGGATGGTGCCAGCTGGCATTGCTGCAATAGTTTTGGTACTTTTTGTGCTGTTTTTTAAGGATAATACTAGGGTGGAATCGGAAGGGTAACTTTTATAAACTGGATTATTTCCTGAGCAGCGTCTCAACTCTAGCGCCGTCACCGTGGTCTGAGGCACACAGAACACACCGAGCAAAAATAAAAGTGTTAAAATAAATGACAAAAAACAGTATATTCAATACACCTATTAGGAATTCCAAAATGGAGTTATGCGAAGTATACTTTTGGACAAATACGATAAAAGATTGGAAGCATTTACTAAAACAAGATAAATATAAACAACTGATAATTAATAGCTTAAAAGAATTAGTTGATAAAAAATTGATTACAGTTTATGCATTTGTTATTATACCAAACCACATCCATTTAATTTGGGAACCCCAGCCCTAGCGCAAGCGTCTCGCTTGCTGCTTGTTTAAACAAAAAATGCTTAATCTGTATAAAAGTTTAATAAAATGAGTAGGAAATATAAATTTTCAAGTAACGATAAATTGTATTTTATAAGTTTTGCGATAATCAATTGGATTGATTTGTTTATCAGAGATGAATACAAAAAAGTATTAATTGATAGCTGGAAATTTTGTCAAAAAGAAAAAGATTTAGAAATATATGGTTGGTGTATAATGACCTCCCATGTGCATATGATTATTGGTAGCCAAGGCAGAGAATTAGATAAAATTGTTGGGGAAATGAAAAGCTTTACAAGTAGAAGTTTGCGAAAAATTCTTGAAAGCCATACAACCGAAAGCAGAAAAGAATGGATAATTTGGATGATGCAAAGAGTAGGTTTAAAAAATGAGAATAATAAGGATTGGCAACTTTGGCAACAGAATAATCATCCAATTGAGCTTTACAATTCGGAAATATTTTATCAAAAGCTCAATTATATTCATCATAACCCGGTTGAAGCAGGCTTCGTGGAAAAGGAAGAAGATTGGGTATTTAGTAGTGCAAAAGATTTTCATGGAATGAAAGGTATGATAGAATTGAGTTATATATAATGAAAGTTAGTCGCAAGCAAATCAGCAAGCGAGACGCTTGCGCTAAAAGTGAGCGTAACTTTTATAAACTGGATTTTAAATCTTATTCAAGGGTCGACATTGCAAAAATGTCGACCAGCAAAATTTGACCTGTTTTAGCACATTTATTTCCTTTCATATTCAATTAAATCACCTGATGCATCTTTAGAAGTGAATTTGACGTTTATATTACCATAAGAAATCACCTGCCCAACAGACATTGGTTTCTGTAGCTTCTTCAAATCATTGTTATCAATAGGGAGAATTTTAATATTTCCTGCACCATTTGGCAGCCCTACATCTACTACGTATACCAATGGGCCTTCCTTCGGAATTAGCTTATCAAAACCTAAAGCTCTTCGGCTTTCCACCACAACTGCAGTGTTTTCATTTGTAGGAATTATAATTAATTTTATACCACCTTTCTGCTCTATTGGCGTCAAAGTCATGCTACCATTTCCAGTGTTGCTAGCACATACTACTTGGTCGTCATTAATCCACCCAAGTAGCCATCTCTCCCAACCAAAATATTCAGGGCCAAGGCCAGTGGCAGTACTCATCAAATCAAAATCACCTGTGAATCGAGTAGCTCTGCTATCGGACTGATCCCATAAATCTGTTAAAGTCAAGATACGGCCCATTTCTTGTACCATTTTCAATCCATTTATTTTAGCACTCAAAACGATCCCATTATTTAAGATTTTTCCGTCAGCAGTCACGCCGTATCCTATAGGCCTTGCATATGTTTTACTATAATTAATATTAACAGCCCCATCAGAATTTATAATTACAAATGCGTCACTAGTTGAAAAGTCAACCGTTGGATCAGCCAATGCAATAGCTTCATCACATAATTCTCTGAGAGGGGCAGTTTTAATAATAGGCCATCCATAATCAGCAGTAGTTTTGGACACTCTGTACCATTTAAATTCCGGTATAAGATTGACCTTTAAATTTCCATAGGAAACACCTTTCAGAAAATCTTCTGCACTAGGGCTCAAGCTTTCAAATACTTCTTTTGGGGTTTTTGTGGCGGGTGCATCTTTATAATCAATAAAAATAAGTTTTAAATTAATAGTCCCTGTTGAAGGAATTCGATCTATTCTACGAGGAAACCCAATTCCCGTACTTTGGCTCTCTAAAATATATTTAATATTAGGGATTTTACAAGCTGCAAAGTCAGGCTTTACATAACTAAATCCTGTTTTTTTTGATACTCCATTAGGTGTTGTTACACTCACATCGCCACTTGCACCAGTACCAATCCAAGCTGTAATTAGTATTGCACTTTCTACATAAAATTTAGTAGCAGGTATGCCGCCAAAACTTACCACCGTTGCCCCGGTAAAATTATTACCAGTAATTTGAACTATGTCATTTGCGGTTGCTATTAAAGGGAGAAATGAAAGTATTGAAGGGCCTGGGAGCTTATAGGTGAAACCCGATTTAGAAGTAACACCAATAGGAGTTGTGATGCTTATATCACCAGTTTTTCCTCCGGCTACAACTGCTGTTAATGAGGTGGGACTATCCACAATAAAAGATGCGGCTAGTGTGCCTCCAAAACTAACCTTTGTTGCGTCAGTAAAATTTGACCCTGTAATAGTTACCTTATCATTAGTTGTACCACTAGTTGGGCTAAATGAAGCAATTGTTGGCGAATTTGGTAGCACAGGAACAACTATTTTTGTCTCCTCTTTTTTGCAAGACACCCATAAACAAACCAGAATAAGTAAGGAAAGGATAAATCGCTTATACATATTTTAAGTAGTTTAGTTTTATAAATTTTCTTCTTATTTATGGCATCATGAAACCAATAAGTGAAATCAAACAGGCTTGCGAAGATACAAACAAGTAGGTGAATTACTTTCTTTTCCTAGGTTTTAAAATTAGAATATAAGTAGCTGAAAATCAGCTATAAAATAAAAACCAAGCTTGGCTTTCTGAGTAGCGCCTCGCCCTGGAAGCAAACCATACTTTTATTTCTTTTTCTTCTTTACTGTCATAATTTCAGGTTTTAGTGTATCGTTAAACATTCCCTTATCAGCATAAATTGAAGCTTCTTTCAATTTACTGTCAAACTCCATTATTTTTTCCAAATCACCTTTTATTCGATAGTTTTTCAATAATTCAAAATACACCATTGCCGACTTTGGAAACCGTTTGAGCAGCGCTTGGTATGTTTCGATTGATTTATCAATTTTTCCTTCTTTTTCATACATCTTGGCAATGCTATAAGCAACTGGTCGGGCATAAAGTGGCGGCTCGCCATAACCCAAATCTATTTCATTTTTCTCGGCCTTCTTCAACAATAGCATTGCATTTACATAGTCGCCTTGGTAACTGGCTACACAGCCCTGCAACTCTAAACTTGCTGTATTAAGGGTGTTTAGATATCCCCAGGAAAAACGATCGAAGCCTTGGTTTAAGCTGCTATCTTTTCCTGATTGCTTTTCAATTCGCCACAATATGGCATCCAAATTATTAGAAAATTGTATCGCTTCATTTATATTATTTTTTGAAAGTGCATCCATACCTTTTGCAAAAAAGGTTAAGCTTTTTTTAAATTCCATGCTAGAAAAGCTAAAAGCGGTGTCTTTATTCATTACTTTTTCTAGTTGGTTCACAGCTTTATCCCAATTCCCAAAGGCCATTTCCATTTTGGCGGGTGCCAATATTCCTTGATTAAAAAAAGTACCATCATAAAGCTTCTTTCGAGTTTTATCTACTTTCATGTTTTTTAGTTTTTCTGCAAATAATAATGCTTCGTTATGGCGGCCATCGTGCACAGAATTGTTGATTAAATAGTTGATATTGTGGATATAATTCCAATTGTCCACTTCATCGATTCCGTCGGTTTTCATATAGGTGGAGTCTGTTTTTACGGAGGCTACAAAGGAGTCGTGAGCCCGCTTATAATCGCCCACACGGTTGTATATATGCCCAGGCATGTGTACAATATGGCCTGATGTAGGCGCCAAAGAGGTCAATAAATCGGCTGATTGTAAGGCTCTTTCGGGGCAGCAATCTTCCATCTGATGGATCCAATAATGGTGAAAACCATGGTTATTGGGGTCGATACGTTGTACCTCTTTGAGCAAAAACTCAGCATACATATGGCCTTCATTTGGTTTTTTATCGGTATCGAACCCAGCCATTTTGCTTAGGGCCAAAAACAATTTGGCATCCACATCTTCTGGGTATTTATGAATGAGGTAATCCATTTTTTTAGTGATTTCTGGATAGGCTTTTTCTTTTAAGGAATCTCCCAACAAGGTAATTTCGGCATACAGTTTCTCATGCTCATTGGCCGTTTTGAGTAGCTTTTTTATTTGTTTTATGGCATTCTTTTTCTGATCTTGCAGTACCGAATCTTCATCAGGGCCAGGCATTTGGTACAAACCCCAATAGGGCATTAGGGCCGATGAATCTAACCTAATCGCCTCTTTAAAAGCACGATAGGCCTCAAAATCCCAAAAATCGTGTAGTAAATTTAGGCCTTGATTAAAATATTTTTGACAGGAATCTGATTTGGTTTGAATTTTCATATTAGAGGCCCCAATGCCTTTCATCAGTTTAGGAGCTGGAAGGCTATGAATATAAAAATTTTGCTTCCGGGATGCCTGCATATGTTGCAAATGGCTATGCCCAGCTGTAGAGCTTTTATTGTAGTCGACATGGTGGTCGTGCTGGGCTAGGGTAATAATAGAATTGGCTAAGGTAAGGAGTAAAATTAGTTTTCTCATTAATTGTAAAATGTTAGTTAAATTTTATTTGAAGTATTTTTTTAAGAAAATATTGACAAGTATTCTAGTTTATCATGTTATTGGTAAGCCATAAAACCACCTTCCAAAAGCCTGCCACCAGCTAAAATGTATGCCAAAAATAATAACTGAATGCACAAAAACATAAATTCCCAATATCAAAGGAAATACCCAACGGCCTTTTTTCTGTTTTCTTTCTACAAAAATCAAAATACCGAAAACCAAGTAAACAATAGCCAATACTATAAAATAACCATATTGTGAGTGGAAAGGAATACGTGCCGCTGCGGGTTCTATACAAGCAATGCCGGTTACAATCATCCCTCTAGCATGGAGGTCCACTTGGTGGCGAAAGCGATAGGCGATAAAAAAGGCTACCGCTAAAATGAATAAATCTTTAAAAGTAACCCAAAGGCCAATATCCCAGCCATCTCCAAAACCTTTTTGACGACTATGCGATAAAAGCATTATTGATATAAAAATAAGAGGCGAAACAAAGTAAGACAACTTGCCAATGAGCCTATGTATCTGCAATTTCTTTTTCCTTATCAAAATGGGTTGAATAATGAGCATTGCCACCCAAAGACCAACAATGCTGGCATGAAAGTGAAAATAGAATGTAAAATTGGCCGTGCCGTCAAAGAATTTCGAAAAATAAGATGGCCAAAAACCTATCAATATTAAGGCCACTAAGCCTATAAAGTAATATCCTGAGCGGTCGAAGCGAAGTTTAGCGGTTTTGGTTTGCATGTTTTATATAAATACTTTTTTTTAATAATTTAAAATTTTAAAAAACTTCCCATTGCTTGTCGTGCCGGGCTAATTATTGAATTGGTTGAAATAAGGATTAAAATTAGTTTTTTTCATTGATTGTAAAATGTTAGTTAATTTTATTTTTTTGTAAATAGTAAAATTTAATTTCAATTTTGATTTGCCACGGTCTGTCGCCTATGTTTCTGTCTTCACAGAGGAATATAAGACACTCATTTACTCGTAATTAAAATGTTTGTGAGGGCCTTCGCCTTCGTTTGTGTCTTCACAAACGAATGTAACACACTCATTTACAAGTAAATAAAATGTTTGTGAGGACACAAACATTGGCGGAGAAAAATTCAATTACGACTTTAAAATCGAGATAAACAGCCGTCACATCATGAAACGGCTGTTTATCAACTAAACTGACTGACTAATTTGCATAGTTGGCTGTGTATTTGTGAAGTTTGGAATATCACCAAGGAGTTCGGGGCCGTGAGTGCCTAAAGCATTTTGAATCTCCTCAATTGTGCCAAAGTTCAGATTGCCAATTACCACATAGGCAGGTGGGCTGTCGGGCGCAGCACCAGCCAGTCCTTGCAAAAGGTCAACGCCGACCAGTCCAATAGGAGAGAGGCGTTCCTTTACAAGTGGTATGTGTTTGTTTAAATAATAGTCCATATCAAATTGACTATCAGTAGTTTTTGGGTAAAGAACAGTTACAGAAACCATAATATTGATATTTGTTTAAAGGGTGAAAAATAATTTAAATTCAGTTCCGTGGCTTGTGTCACACATGACACTTACTGGGTTCTGTGTGCCACAGACCACGGATTAAGGTGTTGTTTGATTTATTTTTTCTTGTTTCATTTTAAAGGCCATGCATTATTTTTATTTGTAAATTTTTCGTCCTTGTAAAACAAGCTCAGTCACAAAAAGAGGCAAAGCCCAGCATGCCCAAGCCATGAGTGCACCAAGTCCTTTGATTTGTGTGGGTGCTATAAGGTCATAGAAGAGCCTGAATATGACAAATGCTAAGGTAATCACATAACTCCTGACCACCCATTCTCTATGCAACTCAACCTTCTTATTTTTGATTGAGAGGTAAGCCATAATAGCGGAGCCAATCCACACAAAACCCAATGAAATTAAGCCGATTTTATAGGTAATGTCGGCTTCATTTCGAGGGAACATGATAGTCCAGGAGGCAAGCGCCCCTAAAATAGTACAGATAAGGTAAATCTTTCCCAATGTACGATGTAATTTAACATTCCTTTTCCGTATTGAAGGCATAAATTGAAATGGCCCTAAAATAGTGGCAGTTATGCCAAATACTACATGGGCGAAAATCAATACAGCATCCTTGCCGTATACATTTTCAGCGTAAGAAAAACTTAAAAAAGGAAAGGCCCTGGTAACCACAAAATAAATTGTGGCGAGGCCAACAATTACATAAAGTACAAAAACGATTAACCTGCCGATGGAGAAATAGGAGGCGGCACTTGTATTTTTCATTTTGATTATAGAGTTTAGTTTTGAATTTTTTTGTTTAATAATGTTCTACAAATATAAAGATTGTGTTTTAGTATATTTTGATTTGGGTCATTGGCCCTATACAGTAGCCGCCAAACCTATATGGAAAGCGATTGGTTGTTCCGATTTTTCGCTACTTCTCCCTCATAGATACTGTTATTTCTTTTTCCCCTTTCTCATTTGTAAAAGTTTCCGTCATTTTTACTGTGCCAGAAGGCATTATTTCAAAAACTATAAACAACTGATACTTCGGCGGCAAGCCAGGTATCGTGAAGGTATTGTTGTTGATATATTCAAAACTATCACCAAAGGGCATCCCATTCAATTTATCCCCCTTTACCCACAGTTGATTGTCCTTTCTAAACAATTCTGTTTTTTTATTGGCATCTTTTTCATTAATATAAATACCCACCAAACGGTCAAGTGCAGTAGGTTCGGCAGCGAGTTTTTTAGCCATACTAACGTCAAATGCCACTTCTTTAGCCCCATCTTTTAGGTTTTGCACCTCCAAAATCCTTCTTTTGGCAGTGGGAGAAGAAGAACTACTGTCTTTTTCAAGCCAAGGGTCGCCCACAAAATAGAGTTGCGTCACCAGTGGCTGATAGCCCTCCGCTGAAATCATCAGGTGAAAATGCGCTGGTCGGTAATTGTCACCACTGCCATAGGGGACAGGCAAAATGGATTTGAAGGAATAATTACCCTTATTGTCCGAATAGGCAGTGCCTCGGTATTTGAAATCAGCAGACTCATTATCATATATCCCTGCGTTGTCGCAATGCCACAATTCTATTTTGGCGTTTTTGTAAGGCGTAATACAGTCGTCGTGCTTTATTTTACCGAATAACTTTATTGGATTGCCTTTTTCACCTTTAATCACAAGGTTATTCCTGGTTGGGCTATCGGGGCGATAAAAAGGCCCTAAAACATCGGAGGTAGTTTCACAATCTCCCACAAAACGTTTGCCATCGAAACGAACAAAGCCTGTAGTGCTTACCGCAATAGCCGATAACACTGAACTGGTTAAAAATGATCTTCTTTTCATTTATCATTTGTTTATATGATTAAAAAATTATTTAAATAAAGAAAGGTAACTACCTCTTAAAAGGCTGCATTTTCCAATAAGTCAAGCTTCTCCACGCCCATTCAAAAGGGCCAAAACGAAAATAACGAAGCCAGATATTGCTATAAATAATTTGAATTGCCCAAACTGCCGCCACTACATAATAGACTTCATGGCGCTCCAATTGTCCATATCTGGCCAAGCCAATACCATAAAAAAAGAAGCCACACATCAACGATTGCATCAAGTAATTGGTAAATGCCATTTGCCCCACAGGCTGCAGCAATGCAAACAACCATTTAAACAAGTCGGATTTGTATAACAACATTATTAATCCCAATATGCCGATGGAACGGAAAGTACGGGACAACTCATAATATGAAAATGAAATATTTTTTGTGTACTCATACCAATTGAATTTTGTGTCAATAATGGGTTGTAATCGCAAGTAGGAAAAGGTTAGTCCGGCACCAAGACCTATCAGGCACATCCAGGCATATACTTTTATAGAAGCATTACCTGTTAAAATGCCCATTTTAAAAAATGCCATGCCAATAAACATAAAAAGTAGCACATCCCAAATTTCAAAAAAAAGATATTTGACTAATGTGTCAGTATAGTGGTTGGTTCTGTATTCATACAAAGATTCATAACTTCCGAGTGTTTTTTGTTTTGACATTTCCATTCGTTTTACTTTTGATGCTGGGGTATTCCTACCTTTAAAATCTTGCATTGCACCAAGCTGTTCTTTTTGAATCGGCGTTAGTTTTGACAAAGTAGTATCTATGGCAGCTATCGTTTCGCCTTTTTGAATCATTTTTTTATCCTTATATAAATTTCTATTTTCTCGTGTCAACATAAAAACGAAACAAAGACTGGCACCAATCAGTAATGCTTTGGGTGATAATTTTCGGAAAGAATACATAATCATACCAAAACAAGCATAGTCCAATAAAATATCGCCATACCACAACAATACAAAAACATCGAATAATGAAAATACAATGAGCCACAACTGACGACGAAAAAAAAGGTCGGCTGGCAATGTACTCTGTAATTTATTTTCTTTACCCCCAACAAAAAGTAGAATACCCGCCCCAAATAGCATAGAAAATAAAGCCCTTTGCGTACCATCGGGCATCCATGATACAAAATACCAAACTTTGAAATTGATGGTTCCCCATTCATTGAGTATGGAGGGGTCATGACTCACAGGACTTGGCAAGCCAAAAGAAGGAATATTCATTAATAGTATTCCGAGAATTGCAATGCCACGTAATGAGTCGAGAATGATGATACGTTCGAGCTGATTGACAGGTGTTGTCTGGTAATCCGACATGTATACTTTGATTTAGTAATATTTGTATTGACTGAATTTTGCTTTTGTTGATTAAATCTATCGCTTCATCGGCTGCATTTTCCAATAAGTCAGGCTTCTCCACATCCATTCCAGCGGGCCAAAACGGAAATATTTTAACCAAATTGGGCTAAATATCAGTTGGAAAACCCAAATGCTGATTACGATATAATACAGTTCATATCGTTGCAGCTTGCCATACATGG